>VFZS01000086.1 GCA_016871095.1 Acidobacteriota bacterium | reverse complement strand
CTGGCGCTGTGGCGGCGATTCTGCTGGCGTTGCTGTTCATCGTGGCCGGCGTGTGGAAGATCACCGATCCGTTCAGCGCCTCCGTCCGCCTGACGCAGGCCCTGGTACCCGCCAGCCTGAGCCTGCCCGCGGCCATCCTGCTGGGCATCGGCGAGACCTTCGCCGGAGTCCTCATCCTGGTGCCCCGCTTCCGCCGCTGGGGCGCCTGGCTGACCGGCCTGATGCTGGTAGCCTTCCTGATCTACATCGGGGTGAACTACCACGCCCTGCGAGGCGAGGAATGCAATTGCTTTCCCTGGGTGAAGCGGGCGGTGGGGCCGGCCTTCTTCGTCGGAGACCTCGTCATGCTGGGGCTGGCCGTGATAGCCGGCGTGTGGAGCCGGACTTCGGGGAGCGTTCGCGGAGCGGCGCTGGTGCTGGGCGCCGTCACGGTGTTCGCGCTGGCCTGCTTCGGCGTGCTGGCCGTGCGGCAGGCCCCGGGTGAAGCGCCGGAGAGCATCACCGTGGACGGCCGGCCCTTCCCGCTACGCCAGGGCCGCGTGTTTCTGTACTTCTACGACCCGGAGTGCTCGCATTGCGACTCCGCCGCCCGCCTGATGGCGAACTACCACTGGAAGGACACCACCGTCATCAGCGTGGCGACCGCACAGGCGCAATTCGCCCGTGAGTTCATCCAGACCACCGGTTTGCGCGGCCTGATCACCACCGACGCCGATCTGCTGCGCAAGACGTTCTCTTTCGTGGATTCGCCTTACGCCGTGGCGCTGGAGAACGGCCGCGCGAAAGCCGCCTTCATTCAGTTCGACCGCCAGCAGCCCGAGACGGACCTGCGGCGGCTGGGGTTCATTCACTAGCTAACGGCCAGCGTTTCCGCCTCCGCCTTCAGCGGGAGCCACAGGCCGAACACGCGCGCCGTTGCGGGCACGCTGGGCGGCGGGGCGGCGCCGGGTGTGAGCTGCGCCCAGGCTTCGCCGGAACCGTCCGGTGTGCGGATCGCCGCACCGCTCCAGCCGGGGTGTTGCTTCCACTCCACATCCAGCTTCTCGGCGGGGCCGCGCACCACCATCAGTGCGGCGATGCGCGTCTCGGCAGCCGGTTGCCGCGTGGTCGCCTTGAAGTGCCACTGATTGGCCCGCTGCTCGTGATACTCGGTAGGGTTGCCCTCGTTGTAGGGCGTATCGAACTGGTCGGTGAGATGGAAGGCCAACCCGGCTTCACAGTCCAGCCGCACGGTGAGGGAGACCCCGCCGCGCATGGCCGTCACCATGCCGGCCGCCTCGTCCACCTGCATCTTGTCGATGGCGTGCAGCAGCCAGTCGAACCGCGCCGGCGCGGGCGCTTCCAACTCGTCCAGCACCACGAACAGGCCGGGGCGCAGGAACAGCACGTGACGCAAACAGCGCTTCAGCTTGCCGCCGTAGGCTTCCGTGGCGTCGCCGCACACGTAAGTAAGCGCCTTCTGATGGCGGAAATCGACGATGCGCCCACGGGCTTGCGCTGAGCGCACCACCTGGCCCTCGCCGTTCACCAGCACCGCGTTGTTGGCCTTGGTCTGGCGGGTCCAGTCGGCGTGGTGGGGCATGCTGTAGGCCGGTCCGTAGTAACCCGAAGCGATGGCCAGCGCGCGCCCGCCCTTCAGGATGCAGAAGGAATTCTGGTCTGCGTGGCTGTGGCTGACGCTGCCGAAGGGACTGCTCTTGAACAGCAGGAAGGTGTCTTCTTCCGGACGGTCCAGCGCGCTGTGCAGCGCGGCCCAGCCGATGCCGCGAAAGAGGGCCGCGGCCGGCAGATTGGAGGGGGGCGCGGGTTGGACGGCGTCTTCCGTCATCAGAGCCACCAGGGGATCGGATACGCCTTCCGCCAGCCCGCCCGCCTGCTGGGCGTACCACACTGCCGCCGGGTCCTGGAACCGCCGTCCGTGATGCATCATCAGCACCGCGCCAGCCGGGCCTACGCCGGGGCTGTCGGCGCCGTCGCCGAAGGGCCGCATCTCGCCCTTGGGCGCGGCGCAGTAGAGGAAGAAGCGCCGCACGCGGCGGAAGAACGGGCGCTTGTAGAGGTCGAAGCCGGTGGCTGTGCGCAGGGCCTCGATGGCCGGCAGATACAGCGTGTTGTAACTGAGCGCGTAACTAATGCCCTCCGCCCATCCGCCGTCGGAGTCCGCCCAGTGCGGGTAGAAGGTCGTGAAGGCGCTGAGCGAGAAGTCCAGCCACTCGGCGGCGTCCGGCGCCTCCCCCTGGAGCACCACGGCGTACTCGCTGAGGTAGGCTATCATCCGTCCGTTGTGGCTCTCCGCCGGGGAGTGCAGATAGTCGGCCCGGCGCAGCCGCTGTAGCACTTGGCGCGAACGCGCCACGGTCATCTCCCGGACGCGCCGGCGCTCGCTCTCGTCGAACAGGTCGTAGAGCCAGTCGTAGGCGCGGTGCCCGTGGCGGGCCATGCTCAGCCCAGGCTCGTCGCCGAAGGGCGATAGCACAGACATAGTGCCCTCGACGCCCCAGGTCTCCACCTCCAGCAGGATGCGCTTGGCCGCCAGCCCGTAGCGCTCCTCACCCGAGAGCAGGTACGCCAGCGCCAGCGGGCTCATGGCCCCGTCGATGTGGCGGCGGAACTCGCGGAAGTAGGTGGTGTAGCCCATCCTCTGGCGCGTCTTGCCCTCGAAGGTGTCGTAGAGCGGACGCTTGGGCAGCGGAGTCTTCAGCGCCCGGTCGGCCGCGCGCTTCAGTGCCTCCCAGGCCGCGCGCCGCCCAGAGGTCAGCGACCGCCGCACCTCGGGCAGGGCGCTCTTGGGGAAGATGTAGCGCGGATGGCCCGCGGGCACCCGGGCCAGCAAGGCCTTGGGATCTTCCCACGGCAGCTCCGGCAGGCCCTGGGCGATGCGGAACTTCCAGACGCCTCGCCGGGCCAGCACCCGGCCCGCCTCGTCACGCGCTTCGACATCCCAGGTGTAGTCCCGGGCGGCAGCGTGCGCGCAGGCAGATGCACGGGGTCCTTCAACCCGGCGGCTTCGCAGGCCACCTTGCCCGCTGCGTCGCGCACTTCCAGCCGATAGTGGTGCGCGCCCGCGGCTCGCCACCAGGCAAAACCCGGCGGATTGACGGCCGGCTCCGCGCCGTCCTGCGGCTGCATGAACAGTGCCCGCTCGGACTGCTTCGCGGGGAATCGCACCTCCGCCGCGCTGGCCGGCAGCCAGAGCGCCGGGCCGGCGGTGGGGACGAACTGAAGGAAGGCACGCCGTGAGGATCGCATGACGGTCTATAATCGCATTTTCGAGACAAGCATCATGAGCGCGCACGAGACCTTCCACTTCCAGACGCTGGAGGAGGTCCGCGCCCGGATCGCCGAGCTGGGGTTGGATCTGCCGCTGAGCGAGGATCTGACGCCGCTGCTCGAGCCGTTCCAGGCCGGTCCGTTCCGGCTGGCCAACCGGCTGATCGTCCATCCCATGGAGGGCTGCGACGGGCTGGCGGACGGCTCCCCCGACGAGCTTACCTTCCGCCGCTACCACCGCTTCGCCGGCGGCGGCGCGGGCCTGCTGTGGTTCGAGGCCACCGCTGTGACCGAGGAGGCGAGGGCCAACCCCCGCCAGATCTGGATCCGCGAGGAGACGCTGCCCGGCTTCGCCCGCCTGCTGGAGGAGACCCATCGCGTGGCCCGCGAGAACTTCGGCCCGCAACACCGGCCCCTGTGCGTACTGCAACTGACGCATTCGGGCCGCTACAGCAAGCCCCTGCGCCACCTGGCCCCCATCATCGCCCACCGCTCGAAGTACCTGGACCCGGCGATGAAGCTCCCGCCCGACTACCCGCTCATCACCGACGACGAGCTGGAGCGCCTGGAAGACGTCTACGTGGAGGCGGCCCGCTGCGCCCAGCGGGCCGGTTTCGACGGCGTGGACGTCAAGGCCTGCCACCGCTACCTGATCAACGAGCTGCACGCCTCTTTCACCCGCGAGAACAGCCGCTACGGCGGTTCTTTCGAAAACCGCACGCGCTTCTTCCGCAACATCGCGGGCAAGATCCGCGACCAAGTCCCCGGCCTCCTGGTCACCTCGCGCATGAACGTCTACGACGCCATGGCCTACCCCTACGGTTTTGGCGTGGATAGGGACGACCCCTCGAAACCGGACCTGAGCGAGCCGATCGAGCTGGTGCGCTGGCTGGCCTCCGGCGGAGCGCCGCTGGTGAACATCACGGTGGGCAACCCCTACTTCAACCCATACGTGAACCGGCCCTTCGATCTGCCGGTGACGGGCGCGCCGCTGCCGCCGGAATCGCCGCTGGAGGGCGTGGCGCGCTTCGTGCACATCGTCCGGGGCATCCAGACCGCGGCGCCTGGGATCGCAGTGATCGGCGGGGGCTACTCCTGGCTGCGGCAGTTCTTCCCGCACGCCGCGGCGGCGGCGATCCAGGCCGGCTGGGTGTCGCTGGTGGGCGTGGGGAGAATGGCCTTCGCTTACCCGGACTTCGCCCGCGACCTCGTTGAGAAGGGCGCGCTCGATCCCCTGCGCGTGTGCGTGGCCTGCTCGGCCTGCACCCAGATCATGCGCGACGGCGGCCGAACGGGGTGCGTGCCGCGCGACTCGGCTATCTACGAACCCATCTACAAGAGCGGCCGCGCCGAGGCCCTGGACTCGATCCAGGAGATGGCCAAGACCTGCCTGCAATGCAACGATCCCACCTGCGTGGGCGGCTGCCCGGCCCGGGTCAACATTCCCAAGTTCGTGGGTCACATCGCGGGGGGCCGCTTCCGGGCGGCTTACGATACGCTGCGCGAAGCCAACGTGCTGGCCGCCGTGTGCGGCTACGTCTGCCCCGCCGAAACGCTGTGCGAGGCCGGCTGCATCAACCAGCACTACACCAAGACGGTTCCCATCCGGCACCTTCAGCGCTGGGTGAGCCGCAAGGCGGTCGAGGAAGGCTGGAGCGCGGAGCCGAAGCCCGCCGCGCCCGACACCGGCAGGCGCGTGGCCGTGCTCGGCGCGGGCGCCGCCGGGGTCTCCGCCGCCGCGACCCTGGCTTCCTACGGCCACGCGGTGACGCTGTTCGAGCAGGGCGCGGCGCCGGGTGGGATCGCCCGCGAGACCATTCCCGCCGAGCGCCTGCCCGATGAAATCATCCGCCAGGAGATCGACGACGTGCTGGCCTCCAGCGGGGCCGTCACCCGGCGCTACGGCGCCGCACTAGGCTCCAACTGCACGCTGGATCAGGTGCTAGGCGAAGGCTTCGACGCCGCGCTGGCGGCCCTGGGGCTGAGCGATTCCGTGCCGCTGCCGGGCGCCAAGAAGCCCTCGAGTGGCGTCGAGGGCGCGCTCGAGTTTCTCCGCCAGACCAAGGCCGGCCGCCGGGTTTCCGGCACGGTGCTGGTGCTGGGCGGAGGCAATACCGCCATCGACGCCGCGCTCTCGGCCACGCGCGCCGGCGCTGCCGACGTGTCGATCGTCTATCGCCGCTCTTTCACCGAGATGCCGGCCTGGCCCGAGGAGCGCGACCAGGCCATTCGCGCGGGCGTCAACTTCCTCATCCTCACCCAGCCACTCGATTACGTGACCGATGCGGAAGGGCGCCTCACCGGCCTCAAGGTAATTCGCACGCGGCTCGGCCCGCCGGGAGCGGACGGCCGCCGCACGCCCGAGCCGTCGCCCGGCTCCGAGCACGTGCTACCCGCCGACCTGGTGATCGAAGCCATCGGCCAGCGGGTCAGCGACGAACTCAAGGCCGCCCTGCCCGGCGTGCGCCTGACCCGCGCCGGCCTGGTATGGACTAAGGAAGGAACCCTCGAAACCTCGCGCGAGGGCGTGTTCGCCGCCGGCGACATCATCAACGGCGGCGCCACGGTGGTGCAAGCCGTGGCGGAAGGCGCGCGGGCCGCGCGGGAGATCGACGCGTATCTGAAAGGAACATGAGAAGCACCGGGGACAGGCTGCCCTGTCCACGGGGGGACAGGGTGGCCTGTCCCCGGTATTCTGAAAGGAGTGTAACCGTGTCCTGCAAAATCGGCTTCATCGGCCTGGGCATCATGGGCAAGCCCATGTCCAAGAATCTGCTCAAGGCTGGACATTCATTGGTGGTTCACGACATCCGGCCTGAACCGGTCGAGGAGGTGGTGGCGGCCGGCGCCGAGAGCGGCGCATCGGCCAAGGAAGTGGCCGCACGCGCGGAGATCATCGTCACCATGCTGCCGGATGGTCCGGACGTTGAGCAGGCCATCCTCGGCCCGAGCGGCGTGCTCGAAGGCGCCAAGACGGGCTCAATCGTGGTGGATATGAGCTCGATCAGTCCCATCGTGGCCCAGAAGGTGGGTGCAGCGTGCGCCGAGCGCGGCGTCGAGTTCCTGGACGCGCCCGTCTCCGGCGGCGAGCCTAAGGCTATCGACGCCACCCTCGCCATCATGGTGGGCGGCAACCAGGAGGCCTTCGATAAGGTCCTGCCGGTGCTCAAGGCCATGGGCGCTTCCGTCACTCTCACCGGGCCTGTGGGCGCGGGCAACGTCACCAAGCTGGCCAACCAGATCATCGTGGCCCTGAACATCGCCGCCATGGGCGAGGCGCTCACGCTGGCCACCAAGGCGGGCGTCAGCCCGGAGGTGGTGTTCAACGCCATCAAGGGCGGCCTGGCGGGTTCGACCGTGCTGAACGCCAAGGCCCCCATGGTGATCGCCCGCAACTTCAAGCCCGGCTTCCGCATACGGCTACACCACAAGGACCTGCGCAACGCCCTGGCGGCGGCTTCCTCGCTAAACGTGCCGCTGCCGCTGACGAGCCTGGTCCAGCAGGAGCTGGTCGCGCTGCTTAACGACTGGGACCACTCCGGCATCGTCACCTTCACCGAGCGTGCGGCGCAGGTGGAGATCAAGTAGGCGCCCACGGGGACAGACGGAAGCGTCCCCGCGGGGCGGCTCGCGGGGCGGGTGGCGCTGAGGGTACAATTGAGGAGCGATGAACCGGCTGCGCCTGACGGGAGTGCTCTGGCAGGAAGGTGACGCCTTCGTGTCCAAGTGTCCCGAACTGGGCGTGGCTTCCTGCGGAGATACCCTCGAGGAGGCCATGGCGAACCTCCGGGAGGCAGTCGAGTTGTATCTGGACAACGCGGAGCGTTTGGGGCTTCTGGAGTCGCTGCCCGTGCTTACCTCGGCCGAGCGTTTCACCACCCAGTTCGAAGTCTCCCTTCGCTGAGGCTGGACATGTCCAAGCTGCCGGCCCTGTCGTCCGAAGAGGTTATCGGCGCCTTGCGCAGGGCGGGCTTCCGGTACGCTCCGAAGCGCGGGAAGGGAAGTCACAGCGCCTTCGTGGGAACGGATCGCGCGGGACGCATCCGGCTGGTGATCGTTCCTAAGCGGAAGGCGGTTCCCATCGGCACGCTGCTGTCCATCCTCGAACAAGCCGGCCTGTCACGCGACGAGTTCCTGGATCTGCTCTGAGCGTCCCCCCGGGGACGCTTCCGTCTGTCACCCTTCAGGCGCGGTAAGCTGAGGGCTTGTGCCTCGTCTACTGCAACTTACCATCTTGAGCGCCGCGGCGCTGCTGCTGGCGGCGCAGGAACCGCCACTGCGCGGATACTCGGCGGAGGCGGCACGCCTCCAGCGGCAATGGGAGGCCCGCTTCCGCGACATCCCCAGCACCGAGAACCTCCGCGCCTACGTCGAGCGCCTCTCGGCCCGCCCCCATCACGTCGGCTCGCCCTACGGCAAGCAGAACGCCGAGTGGATGCTCGCCAAGTTCAAGGAGTGGGGCTGGCACGCCCACATTGAGACCTTCCAGGTGCTTTTCCCTGCCCCGAAGGAGCGCCTGGTCGAGCTGCTCGAGCCTTCCCGCTACCTGGCCAGGCTCCAGGAGCCGCCCGTGCCGGAGGACCCCACGTCGGACCAGCAGGACGAGCAGTTGCCCACCTACAACGCCTACTCGGCCGATGGGGACGTCACGGCCCCACTGGTCTACGTCAACTACGGGGTACCGGAGGACTACGACCAATTGGAGCGCCTGGGTGTCTCCGTCAAGGGCGCCATCGTCATCGCCCGCTACGGCGCTTCCTGGCGCGGGATCAAGCCCAAGGTGGCCGCCGAGCGCGGCGCCCTGGGGTGCCTGATCTACTCCGATCCCCGCGAGGACGGCTTCTTCCAGGGCGAAGTCTTCCCTCAAGGCCCCTACCGCCCGCCCCACGGCGTGCAGCGCGGCAGCGTGTTGGACATGCCGCTGTACCCCGGCGATCCGCTGACCCCCGGCGTCGGCGCCACCGCCGGCGCCAAACGTCTTCCCCTCAGCGAAGCCCGGACCATCGCCAGGATCCCCACGCTCCCGCTTTCCTGGGCCGACGCCAGACCCCTGCTGGCCACCCTCAGAGGCCCTGTCGCCCCGCTGGCCTGGCGCGGCGCGCTGCCCCTCACCTATCGCCTCGGCCCCGGCCCGGCCAAGGTGCGCCTGCGCGTGAAGTCGAGCTGGGACCTGAAGCCGGCCTACGATGTCATCGCCAGGCTCAGGGGCGCGGACCGCCCCGACGAGTGGATCATCCGCGGCAACCACCACGATGCCTGGGTGAACGGCGCGGACGATCCCTCCACCGGCCTGGCCGCCCTGCTCGAGGAGGCGCGCGCCTTCGGCGAGCTGCTCAAGCAGGGCTGGAGGCCCCGCCGCACACTGGTCTATTGCGCCTGGGACGCCGAGGAGCCGGCCCTGCTCGGCTCCACCGAGTGGGCCGAGACCCACGCCGCGGAGCTGCGCCGCAAGGCCGTGGCTTACATCAACACCGACTCGACCGGCCGCGGGTTCTTGCGCGGCGAAGGGTCTCCCACTCTGGAGAAGCTGCTCAGCGAGGTGGCGCGCGACATCCCGGATCCCGACACGCGTTTCAGCGTATACGAGCGGGCGCGGCTGGCGCGCATCGCCTCGGCTTCCCCCCAAGAGCGCCAGGACATCCGCAAGCGGGCCGCTCTGCGCATCAGTGCGCCAGGCTCCGGCTCCGATTACACCGCTTTCACCGCGCATCTGGGAATCCCCTCGCTCAACCTGGCCTTCGGCGGGCTGGACGGCAGCGGCATCTACCACTCGATCTACGACGATTTCTACTGGTACACCCGCTTCGCGGATTCCGACTTCCGCTACGTGCGCACACTGGCCCAGACGGCTGGAACGGCCGCCATGCGGCTGGCCGACGCCGAGTTGCTGCCGCTGGAATTCACGGCTCTCGCCGAGAGCGTGCGCCGCTGGGTGCGGGAGCTGGAGACGTTGTTCAGGGACCGCCGGGCCGAGATCCAGGAGCGCAACCGGCAGATCCAGGAAGGCGTCTTCGCGGCTCTCGCCGATTCGCGAAGGCCGTCGGTGACGCCCTCGGTCGAACCGCTGCCTCCGCAGTTGGATTTCGCCCCGCTCACTGCCGCCTCGGAGGCCCTCCAGCGTGCCGCGAAACGTCACGAGCGGGCGCTGGTGTCCTGCTTCTCAGATGCATCGACAATGCTGCCTCGTGGGGCAGGCCTTCAGCCTGCCGCGCCGCAGGCGGAACCGCCTGCGCCACGGGGCAGCCCGTGGTCAAGGGAAGGGCAAAGCAGGACACTAGCCGGCGCTTCGCCGCGCTCCTTCGAGGCGGTCAACGGCAGGCTGATCGGGGCCGAGCGCCGCCTGACCGACCCGGTGGGTCTGCCCGGCCGCCCTTGGTTCAAGCATCTGGTCTACGCGCCCGGCCTCTATACCGGCTACAGCGCCAAGACCCTGCCCCTGGTGCGGGAGGCCCTCGAGCAGAAGCGGTGGCGGGACGCCGAGGCCGGTATCGCCCGCACCGGCGGTATCCTCAGGAATATGGCAGCCTTTGTCGAGGCCACGGCCGCCGAGATGGAGAAAGGGACGCGCTAGGTGACGGGCAATGCCCAGTGGCGGGCTTGCATCGAGGAGCTGGCGCAGGCGGCCGGCGCGCGGGAATGCCTGCGCTGGTTCACCCGCGAGAAACAGTGGGTGAACGAGCGGCACCTGGAGATGTGTCGCATCCCCGCGCCCACTTTCCTGGAGCGCGCGCGGGCCGAGTGGATGGCTGCCCAGTTCCACGCCATGGGCTGCGAGGCGTGCCTCGACCCGGCCGGCAACCTGCTGGCGCGCCTCGAACCGGACCGCGACCCCACGCAGCCGCTGGTGGTCCTAACCGCCCACCTGGACACCGTGCTCGCGCCGCGCCAAAAGGACGACATCGCGCTGGAACCCGACGGCACGTTGCGCGGGCCGGGCGTCAGCGATAACGGGGCCGGCCTGGCGGGCTTGCTGGCGGTGGCCCGGGCGCTGAAATCCTCGCCGCCGCTGCCGGAGGCCAACGCGGCCCTGCTGCTGGCCGCCACCGTGGGCGAGGAGGGCGAGGGCAACCTGACCGGCATGCGCCACCTGGTTCACGAGTCCCCGCTGGGCGAGAGAACCCGCGCCTGGCTGGTGCTGGAAGGCGCCGGAACGGACCGCATCATCCACCAAGCCCTGGCCAGCCGCCGCTTCGAGGTGGCCTTCTCCGGGCCGGGCGGACACAGTTGGAGCGACTCCGCCAGCGCCAATCCCATTCATGCGCTGGCGCGCGCCATCACCTTGTTCAGCGAACAGTGCGGCCGCGCCGCCCTCGAAGGCCCGCGCTCCTCCTGCCATTTCGGCATCGTGGAAGGCGGCTGGAGCGTCAACGCCATTCCCAGCCTGGCGCGCGGCAAGGTGGACCTGCGCTCGGAGGACGATCGCAAGCTCGACGAAATGGCGGACCTGCTCACCGTTACGGTCGAGCGCGCGCTGGAGATCGAGAACCAGCGGGCGGGCGATGGTAAGCTCGCTGCCAGGCTCAAAGCGATTGGCGCGCGGCCCGGCGGGCAGCTTGAGGACACCTCTCCGCTGCTGGCGGCCGTGCGCGCCGTGGACGCCCACCTGGGCTTGCGCACTCAGTTGGTGTGCTCCTCCACGGACGCCAACGTGCCCCTGGCGGCGGGCCACGCGGCCCTGGCACTCGGCGCGGGCGGCCGCGGCGGCGGCATCCATTCGCCCACCGAGTGGTTCAGCCCCGAGGGCCGGGATCTGGGCCTGAAGCGCATCCTGCTGCTGGTGGCGTGGGCGCTGCGGCAGGAGAGTCCCGCTTGACCCTCCCCGGGAGCCCCGCGCGGCCGGCTGCCTGGCGGGCCGACCTCGCGCTGGTGGGAATAGCCTTCATCTGGGGCGCCACCTTCGTGGTGGTCAAGCAGGCCCTCCAGGACGTCTCGACGCTGCTGTTCCTGGCCCTGCGCTTCAGCCTGGCGGCCCTGGCTCTGACCGTGGCTTTTCGTCCTCTACCCAGCAAGTTCGCCCAGCCGGGCACCCTGTTGCGCGGAGGCGTGCTGGCGGGGCTGTGTCTCTGGGCAGGCTACGTGTTCCAGACCGTCGGGCTGCGCTACACCACTCCCTCGAAGTCGGCCTTCATCACCGGCCTTTCCATCGTCATGGTGCCCCTGTTCGGCGCGGCACTGCGCCGCAAGCTGCCGGCGGCGATCGAGATACTCGGCGTGACGGCCGCCACGGCGGGGCTGGGGCTGATGACCCTGAACCTGGATACGCTGGAGGTCGAGCGCGGCGACTGGCTCACGTTGTGGTGCGCCGTCGGTTTCGCCGTGCACATCCTGGCGGTGGGCCATTACGCCCCGCGGGTCAGTTTCGAGGCCCTGGCCCTGGTGCAGATCGCCACTGCTGCCGGGCTGTCGCTGGGCGCCTGCTGGTGGGTCGAAACTTCCGCGATCCGCTGGAGCGCGGCGGTGGTGGCGGCGCTGGCTGTAACCGGATTGCTGGCCACGGCCCTGGCGTTCTCCGTCCAGGCCTGGGCGCAGCGGCACACCACCCCGACCCGCACCGCTCTCATCTTTGCCCTCGAGCCGGTCTTCGCCTGGCTGACCTCCTTCGTGCTGACCGGCGAGGTGCTCTCGGCGCGCGCCGCCCTGGGCGGGGTCCTTATCCTGGCCGGGATCCTGATCGTGGAGTTGAAGCCGGGTGGGAGGGGCTGAGAAGCGCCGTCCTCGGGGCAGCCGCCGGGGTAGTATGCTGTCCGCTGACACTTAGAAGGTGTGAAGGAATCTCCGGCCCGACCGCTCGCTGACGCTCGCGGCTCGGCCAGTGCCTGCACGCGTAATGAGATGCAACCGAGCCACGACCGGCAGGGAGTGGTCATGGCTTAACTGAACGGCATTGAGACTAGTGGCAATGCTGTTCACTTTGCGTAAACCCGACCGCTCGCTGACGCTCGCGGCTCGGCCAGTGCCTGCACGCGTAATAAGATGCAACCGAGCCACGACCGGCAGGGAGTGGTCATGGCTTAACTGAACGGTATTGAGGCTAGTGGCAATGCTGTTCACTTTGCGTACACCTGACCGCT
>VFZS01000085.1 GCA_016871095.1 Acidobacteriota bacterium | reverse complement strand
TCCCGCCTGCCGCCAGGCCGTGCCTATGTACGACTGGGAAATCGACGCCTCCCACGGGGACAGACGGAACCGTCCCCGCGGCCATCGAAGACCTCACGATGAGACACTATACGCAACCTGACAAGCACCTGCGCATAGCACGGACCACTCGCTCACGCTCGTGGCTCGGTTGGCGGCGCGAATGCCATAACCGGGACCACTCGCTCACGCTCGTGGCTCGGTTGGCGGCGCGAATGCCATAACCGAGCCGCGACCGTCAGGGAGCGGTGGCGCAATCAATTCGTACGCTATGTATGTCAGACGATGCGACACGTACTCTGTCTGGCGCTCCTCCCGTCGCTCGGCTTCGCGGCCGCCTAGGTCCGGCGGGCGCGAATAGCGCAGCGCGCCGCCCTCGTCGAGGGGCGGCGGCGGCTGGGTGTACAATCGAAGGGACCCAGGAAGCGAGAAGGGAAATCCTGGCCTAAAGGAGGCGCACATGAGGACTGTGGACAGTCGCCGCGAGTTCCTCCGCGGGTTGGCCGTCGGAAGCATGGTTCTGCCGGCAGGTACGATGCTCGGGCAGGAGGCTATCCACTTAGGCTCACGTGTTGTCGAAGCGCCGAATGTGTATCGCAGCGGACCCGCCGTCATCGAAAACGGCAAGGTAGTCCAGCCCAGACACGAAATCCGCGTGCTGAGCGACACGGAAGTGCTGGTCGTGGGCGGCGGCTGCGCTGGCGTAATCGCGGCCCTGGCGGCGGCGCGGGCCGGGCAGAGAGTGACGCTGGTTGAAAGATACGGGTGCTTTGGCGGCCTGTGGACGGCCGGCCTGGTGTTGATCGTCCTTGCCACGCACGTCAAGACGCAAGCGGGACTTACCAAGTGCGTCCGCGGAATCGGCGACGAACTGCTGCAGCGGCTCCTTGCGATCAAGGGTGGCATCATCAACCAGGGCCCGGGGATGCGCAACCCCACCAGCGACCCGGAAGCGACAAAGTACGTGATGGCGGAGATGCTGCGCGAGGCCGGTGTCGAGATCCTCCTCCACAGTTGGGCCGTCAACGCCATCATGCAGAGCAACGACGTGAAAGGCGTTGTCTTCGAGAGCAAGAGCAGCAGTTACGCTATCACCTCCAGGATCGTAGTGGACGCCACCGGGGACGGCGACGTCTATGCGGCCGCCGGAGCGGAACACGTGCGCCACATTCATCGCATTGGCCTGGTGCACCGCCTCGGCAACGTGGATCGGATCGACAACTCGACGGCGGCGGCAGGAGCCGGGACACGAAAGCCGGGCGCTGTTACTCCACATCCGAGTGTTCGGTGGGTAAACATGCAGGGTCCGCAGGGCGATTGCCTCGACGTGAAGACCCTGACCCAGACCGAGCTGGACGGCCGCCGCGCCGTCTGGCAACAGGTGAAAGCCTTGCAGCAGAGGCCGGGGCACGAGCAGGTCTTCCTGCTGGACACGGCGTCACAGTTGGGGATTCGTGCTTCGCGCACCTTGAAGGGCCTGGTCGTGCCCACCTACGAGGAGGCGATGAAAGGCAAGCGCTACCGCGACTCCGTCGGGGTGGGCGGCGGCGGCGATTTCCTCGGCGAGCGGGCATGTGACATCCCTTACGGCGCGCTGGTGCCGGTGAAGGTGGACAACCTGCTGGCGGCCGGCCGGTGTATCGCGGGCGACAACCTCATGATGAACTACCTGAGGCTTATCGGACCTTGCCTGGTCTCGGGCCAGGCGGCCGGCGCAGCCGCAGCGCTGGCGGTGCAGAGGAGGCGCCGCCCGCGCGACCTGGAGGTTGTGCAATTGCAGGCCCTCCTCAAGAAGCAAGGCGTGCACTTCGGATAGCGAGGAGCGGAGCTGTTGCCCTTCCGCACCAGGCTTGGCGCCAGTGTCCTGCTAGGGCTGGTCCTGTGGTTCTTCCCCGAGGTGTGGCGCCTGGCGGCGCCGGCGCTGAGTCCCTTCGTAGCCATCTGCTCGCGGGTGGCGAGACATTCGCTGGCCGCGGATCTGGTGCTGGCGATGCCGATGCTGGTAACCGCAATCCTCTATCGGAGATTCTGGTGCCGGCATCTCTGCCCCGTAGGCCTCCTCTCGGAGTCGTGCGGCAAACTGCGGGGTCCCCTTGCCCCGGCGTCTGGGACAGCCGCCCGGGCCGGATCGTCGTGGCCGCCGGCCCGGTTCTTCGCGCTGACGACGCTGGGCGGGGCGGTCGCAGGGTATCCGCTGCTTCTGTGGATGGACCCGCTGGCCCTGTTTGGCGGGTTCTTCAGTGTCGCGCGAATTGCACGTGCGGACCTTTCAGCCCTTTCGGCAGTGGGTCTGCCGCTGGTGATGCTGATCAGCATCGTGTTTCCAGGGAAGTGGTGCGCACGCCTGTGCCCGCTGGGCGGGGCGCAGGACCTGCTGGCTCTGACGGCCCGCCCGCGCGACAGCGGTCGCCCGCGACTTCGACTGGGCTCGATATCGCATCCGCGCCGGGCGTTGCTGGCCGCCGGCGCCGGAACGATCTTCGCTGCTGTCGCCGCGCGGCCTTGGGCATCCCGCCGCCGGGAAATCCGTCCTCCGGGCGCGGTTGACGAAGCGGCATTCAAGGGGGGGTGCATCCGCTGTGGGAGTTGTGTTCGCGCTTGTCCCACGGGGATCATCCAGCCGGCTGTAGAGCAGCGCGATGTGACAGGCTTCCTCGCGCCGCGGTTGCGGTTCAGCGGTCCCGACTACTGCCTCCAGGACTGCAACCTCTGCGGCCGGGTGTGCCCGACCGGCGTCATTCGTCTGCTTCCTCTGGCGGAGAAGAACCGCCATGTGATCGGGATCGTGTCTATCAACCTTTCCGAGTGCTACCTGACTTTGGAAAGAGAGTGCGGCATCTGCGTGGCGCGATGCCCCCGCGCTGCTATCGTGGATACCTTCGTACGCGAAACCTATCAAACGACCGTCAAGGTGGTGCGGGAGAAATGCAACGGGTGCGGCGCCTGTGTCGGCATCTGCCCACCTGGGGTGATCCGCATCGAAGCGGCTGAGCGTGCGTGAACGAGGATCGGGCTCGGCTGCTGAAGGCTCCTCGGAGCGACCGGTGGTGCCGCTGCCATGGGATACAGCTTCGGGACAGTTGGCCGAGGCAGCGCCCAGGCGCGAAGTATGAGCAGGCGCGCCTCAGGGAAATGGATGCCTACTTCTGCTTCTTCCGCTTCTTCTCCTGGCGCCGCGCTTCGCGCTGGGCGGCCCGCGCGCCGCCTCCCTGCGCCTCGTTGGCGGCGCCGCGGGTGAGGCGCGGCCGGTTCTGTTTGCTCCACTGGTCGAAAGAGGCCTGGAGCCGGGCCACCATCTCGGGCCTTTGCGGCCCGAGGTCGTTCTTCTCGCTCAGGTCGGCGTCCAGATCGAAAAGCTCGGTCTTGCCGCGGTTGTTCACCAGCTTCCAGCGGCCGCTGCGGACGGCCGTCTGCTCCTCGGCTCCGTCCCAGAACATGGCCTCGTGCAAGGGCCCGGAAGCCTGGCCGGTGAGAGCCGGCAGTATGTCTTTCCCGTCGAAGACTACATCCTTGGGCAGGGAGGCCCCGGCCGCGGCGCCCACCGTGGGCATCACGTCCATGCTCATCACCGGCTCCCGCGAGACCGTGTCCGGCCGGATGCGCCCCGGCCAGCTCATCATGAAGGGCACCCGGATGCCGCCCTCGTAAACGGACTGTTTGAAGTCGCGCAACGCGCCGTTGCTCGACGCATTGGCCCGCGCGCCGCCGTTGTCGGAGAAGAACACGACCAGGGTATTCTGCTGGAGCCGGCGCTTCTCCAGTTCATCCAGCAGCGCCCCCACCGCCGCGTCCTCGCGCTCCAGCATCGCCAGGTAAATGTCGCGCTTGGGATTCCCGGTGTCGTACTTCCGGATAACTTCCGGCGGCGCCTGCAACGGGTAGTGCACCGCGTTGAACGCCAGGTACAGGAAGAACGGGCGCTGCTCATGACGGGCGACGAACGACACGGCTTCCCGCCTCAAATTATCCGTGAGGTATCCGGTGTCGTCGATCACCTGTTCGTTGCGCCGGATGGCGTTGAACAGCGCATCTGGATCCCGCCGGAGGTTGAAGTAGTCGTGCGCCCCGTGCCCCAGGAACCCATAGAACTCGTCGAAACCGCGCCGGCAGGGGTGATAGGGCATTTCCAGCCCCAGGTGCCACTTTCCGAAAGCTCCCGTGGCGTATCCTTCCCGCTTCAGCACGGCGGCCAGGGTGACCTGATCCAGCGGCAGCCCGGCGCGTGAGTCGGACGCCGTGTAGAAGCCGTACCGCTGCGAGTACCGTCCGGTCAAAAGGGCCGCGCGCGTGGGCGCGCACACATACGCGTTCGCGTAGCCCTGCGCAAAACGCACCCCGCTCCTGGCGATGCGGTCGATATTGGGCGTCCGGACTTCCTGGGGATGGTCGTAGCAGCTCAGGTCGGCGTATCCGTGATCGTCCGAGACGATGATGACGATGTTGGGACGCGACTGCGCCGCCGCCCAGCCCCGCGCGCCGGCCAGAACGCCCGCCAGGGATTGCAGGCAATCGCGCCGGCTGATGCTTCGCTGTGGCAAGCTCATCTCATCCAGGATCATACCTGACATCGGGGACAGCACGGAGGCATGCCGGCGGGCCGGCCCCCAGGAGCATGGAAATCCCGGGACAGGCCGGGGTGTCCACGGAGGGACACCCAAGCCTGTCCCGGATTTCCCAGAGAGACGGAGGCGTCCCTGCTATTCTCGAAGAACTGACTATGACGCTCCCACACATTGCGATTCGCTTCTTGGGCCTGATGCTCCTCCCGTCGCTCGGCTTCGCGGCTGAGCAGCTGTGGTCTGTGGTTTACGATCCCGGCGTAGCTGAAGTCCGCTTTGCGGCCTCCGAGATCCGGCTGGCGCGGGTGGCGCAGAGCGCCGGCCTGGTGGAAGAGCCGCTGGAGCGGCTGGCCGAGACCGGCGGCACCGTCCGCATGGTGCTCGCGGCCGGACCGGAGGCTTCCGCCCAAGTGGCCAAAGCTCTCGGCGTGAAGCCGCTGGCGCGGCCCTCCAGCCAGGCGTACTCCATCCGCCGCGTGCTTCGCGACGGCCGCACCACCGTGGCCGTGCTCGGAGCGGACTCCGCCGGGGCGATGTACGGCGGGCTGGATCTGGCGGAGGCCATCCGCCGGGGCACGCTGGCGAGTCTGCCCGACTCCGACCATGCGCCACACCTCGAGCGGCGCGGCATCAAGTTCAACATCCCACTCGACGTGCGCACGCCCAGCTACTCCGACAACAGCCACGCCGCGCAGATGAACATCCCCGAGATGTGGAGCCTCGATTTCTGGCGGGAGTTCCTGGACGAGCTGGCGCGCCATCGCTTCAATGTGCTCAGCTTGTGGAACCTGCATCCTTTCCCCTCGCTGGTCCAGGTTCCCGAATTCCCGGACGTGGCGCTGGACGACGTTCTGCGCACCCGCGTGCCCATGGACGACACTTACAGCCACAGCGGCAGCGACATGTTCCGTCCGGAGCTGCTCCAGAACACGGAAGTGGTGCGGAAGATGACCATCGGCCAGAAGGTCCAGTTCTGGCGCGACGTCATGCAGCACGCCCGCGACCGCGGCATCGAGGTCTACTGGTTCACCTGGAACCTGTTCACCTGGGGCGCGGAGGGCAGGCACGGGATCACGCCGGACCAGACCAATCCCAGGACCATCGAGTATTTCCGCGCCAGCATCCGCGAGATGGTGCTGACCTACCCGCTGCTGGCGGGCTTCGGCATCACCGCGGGCGAGCGCATGCAGAACCGCACCGACGAGTTCTCCAAGGAGAAGTGGCTGTGGAAAGCGTACGGGGAGGGCGTGGCCGACGCCAAGAAGCTCCAGCCGCACCGCACCATACGGATGATCCACCGCTATCACCAGACCGGACACGATGAGATCCAGCGCGAATGGAAGGACTACCCCGGCCCGCTGGATCTGAGTTTCAAGTACGCCATCGCGCACATGTACTCGATTCCGAATCCGCCCTTCATTCAGCCGGCGCTGCCGCACCTCTCGCCCCAGCTACGCACCTGGCTCACGGTGCGCGACGACGACTACTACAGCTTCCGCTGGGGCGATCCCGAGTTCGCCCGCGCCTTCATCCGCCACATGCCCGGCCCGGACAAGGTGGCGGGGTACTACATGGGGCCGGACGGCTACATCTGGGGCCGCGAGTTCCTGAGCAGGGAGCCGGATAGGCCCCGCCAGCTCGTCATCAGCAAGCGCTGGTACGCCTTCATGATCTGGGGACGGCTAAGCTACGATCCCAACCTGCCCGATGAGCTGTTCCAGCAGGCGCTGGCCGCGCGCTTTCCGCGGGTGCCCGCCGCCGCGCTGTTCCGCGCCTGGTCGCAGGCCTCGAAGATCTTCCCGCAGATCACGCGGTTCTTCTGGGGCGACATTGACCTGCGCTGGTTCCCGGAGGCCTGCCTGAGCCATCCTCGGCACCGCGGCTTCTACACGGTGCAGCACTTCATCCAGGGCCAGACCATGCCGGGCAGCGGGATACTGGATATCGTCGAGTGGCGCCGCCGCAAGCTGGCCGGACAGCCGCTCAATGCAGCGGGTCCGCTGGAGGTGGCCGGGGCGCTCGCCGCTCAAGCCGCGGAAGTGCTCAAGCTGGCGCCGGAGCTGCTCCGCCAGGCGGGCGCCGACAAGGAACTGCGCCTGACCCTCGGCGACCTGGTGGCCATGGCGCACCTGGGCAACTACTACGCCGCCAAGATCCGCGGCGCCGCCGAGCTGGCGCTGTTCGACCGGAGCGGCACGGCCGCCCAGCGCGAGGCCGCCATCCGGCATTTGCAGACCGCGCTCGATCACTGGAAGCGGTATGCGACCGCCTACACGCTACAGTACGAGCAGCCGCGCCTGTATAATCGCGTAGGGTGGGTGGACATACCCGCCCTCACCTCCAAGGTGGAACAGGACATCGCCATCGCCCGGCTGTGGACGCCCGGGACGGTGCCCGACGCCAGTGGACCACGCTCGGCGGATAGGCCGTTCAGGAAGTGACAGGCCCCTCGAGAATGGGGACAGCACGGAGCCATGCCGGCGCGCCGGCCCCCAGAAGAATGAAAATCGGGGGACAGGCTGAGGTGTCCACGGAGGGACACCCGAGCCAGTCCCCCATTTTCAAGAGAGGCAACGGTGTCCCAAGCGTAGTTTGCGCGTGGACGCCGCTGCCGGTGTCCTGACAGGCCTGGAGGCCCATCCTACTCCTACAGCCGCTTCACGTAAGCGTAGTAAGCGCCGCACACATCTTGCCCGGCGGCGTCCTGGAACCAGGCGTGTAGCTGCGTCTTGGGGCCTTTCTTGAGGCGCACGCGGAAGACGGCGGCCTGGTCCTGGGCCGCGGTCTTCACGGAGAGCTCCTGCCCCGCCGCGATGAGCCGCGCGCCGGCGATGGGGAGCGCCTTCCCCGCCGGCAGGCTGCCCCTGGTCATCTGCTGCAGCGGGCGGCCCGCGGTCAGCGCCAGGCCCTGCTCAATGGGCCAGCGGGTGAGCTTGACCTCGTACTCGCCGTCGCGCTCCACCAGGATGTTCCAGGGCGCTCCGCGCGGCCCTCCCGCGGCCTCCGACACGCTGCGCTGGTTGTCGCAGTACACTTCCTGCCAGTCGGAGGAGGACAGCGCCACGGGATTCTCATGGGCGGTCCCGATGCTGATGGGCAGGAAGTCGCGCAGTGTCGGCTCGATGGTGGCCCACCACGCCTGGTAGTGATCCCGCATCTTGGCGAACACCTCGGGATGCTGGGTCGCCACGTTCTTCTCCTGGCCGGGGTCGGTCCTCAGGTCGTATAGCTCCTTGTCGTAGACCAGCCGCCACTTGTTCCAGATCACGCAGGCGTCCCATTTCTTGAGGATCTGGCCGTACTGCACCACCAGCATGCGCTCGGGCAGGGTGGTGGCGGTTCCCTTGAGCAGTCCCGCCAGGCTGGTTCCGTCGAAGCGGGCCTTGGCCGGCCGGCGCAGCCCGCACAGGTCGATGAGGGTGGGCAGGAGGTCCTGCATCTGGGAGGGCGTATCGATGTCGCCCGGCGCGCGCAGCCCGCCCGCGGGCCAGCGCACGAAGCAGGGCACGCGGTGCCCGCCCTCGTAGATCTGCGTCTTGCGGCCGCGCATGCCGGCGTTGAAGAGCTGGAAGCCGGCGGTGGCGCCGTTGTCCGTCATGAAGACCACGATGGTGTTGTCGCGCAGCCCGGTATCCTTGAGGAATGTTTCCAGCTTGCCCAGGTTCTCGTCGAGGTTGGCGATCATCCCGAAGAAATCCGCCGGCTGGCCCGGCTTGCGGTACGGCGCGGAGTATTGCTCCGCCACCCAGGCCGGGCCGTGGGGCGTATTGGTGGGCAGGTAGCATAAGAAGCGTTCCCGCTTCTGGTGGCGCTGGCGCATCCAGTTCATGGCCTCGGAGAACCAGAAGTCGGTGCAGTAGCCTTCGAAGCGTTTCACCACACCCCGGTCCCGGTAGCGCCCGTTGAAGTAGTCGTTGTCGAACTCCGGCGCGGAGGACAGTCCCCAGCCCAGGTGGTACTTGGCCTCCTGAAAACCCCGTTCCATGGGCCGGTACGGGTAGTTGTCGCCCAGGTGCCACTTGCCGAAGATCCCGGTGCGGTAGCCGCTGGCGGCGAAGATGTCCGCCATGGTAGGCAGATCGCGGCGGAGCAGGGCGCGGCCCGCGGTCACCGAAGTGGCCCGGTTGCGCAAGGCGTCCACGCCGCTCAGCAGTTGCCCGCGCGTGGGCGTGCACATGGGGGCGGAGTGAAAATCGGTGAACCGTATGCCCTCGCGGTGCAGGCGGTCCATGTGGGGCGTCTTCAACACGGGGTTGCCGTGGCACGACAGGTCGCCGTACCCCTGGTCGTCGGTGAGAATCACCACGACGTTCGGCTGCACCGCCGCGGCCCGCCCCATAGCCGGCAGCGCCGCGCCCAATCCCATCTGGACGAAAGATCTCCGCTTCATCCGCTGCTCTCCTCCCACGCTAGAGTATGTCAGCTTGGCCGCGCCGCGCAACAGCGCCGCAATCCTGGCGGCCCCGGTTGTGGTGCAATAGGGCTACGGAGCGTTCATGACTGCCCGACACCGCACTTGTCTCTCCATCGCGCTGCTGGCCCTCGGCGCCGTCTTCCTGGCCCAGGCCCAGGAGGGCCAGTGGACTCCTCTGTTCGACGGCAAGAGCCTGGCCGGCTGGAAGGCGGCCGAGAACCCCGGCTCATGGCGCGCAGTGGATGGCATGCTCGCCGCCGATGGTCCCCGGTCCCATTTGTTTTACACCGGCGCGGTGCGCAAGGCGGACTTCAAGAACTTCGAGCTCCGCGCCGAGGTGATGACCCGCGCGGGGGCCAACTCCGGCATCTACTTCCACACCGCTTACCAGGAGAAGGGCTGGCCGGAGAAGGGCTTTGAAGTCCAGATCAACAACACGCACGTGGGCGAGGGCGACTACCGCGAGTACAAGCGCACCGGGTCGCTCTATGGCATACGCAACGTATACAAGGTGTTCTTCCGGGACGGCGAGTGGATGCGGGTCCACCTCACCGTGCGCGGCAAACAGGTGCAGGTGCGCGTCAACGACCTGCTGCTGGTGGACTGGGTCGAGCCGGACCCGCCCGTGCGCGAGCCTGGCGCCGCCGGCCTGGTGATTGACCGCGGGACGTTTGCCCTCCAGGGACATGACCCGCACTCGAAGGTCTTCTTCCGCAACCTGGCCGTGCGACCCCTGCCGGACGACGCGGGCAGCGAGATTGCGTCGCGGCCGGCGGACGACATCGACCGGCAGATCCTGGCGCTCAGCCGGCAGAACCTCCCCGTGGTGGACTACCACGTACACACCAGGGGCAGCTTCGGCATCGAGCAGGCCCTGGCCGAGTCGCGCCGCACGGGCATCGCCCACGGCGTCGCCATCAACTGCGGCATCGGGTTTCCGATCAGCAGCGACACCGGCGTGCGGGAGTGGCTCAGGAGCATGCAGGGCCAGCCCGTTTTCCTGGCGCTGCAAGGCGAAGGGCGCGAGTGGCCCACGCTGGTGTCCAAGGAGACCAGGGCGAAGTTCGACTACGTCTTCACCGACGCCATGACCTTCACCGACCACCGCGGCAAGCGCATCCGCCTGTGGATCATGAACGAAGTCGAGGTGAACGACCCGCAGGCTTTCATGGAGATGTACGTCGATCGCATTCTCGGGGTGCTCAACACCGAGCCGATCGACATCTACGTCAACCCGACGTTCCTGCCCGACGTCATCGCGGCGGACTACGACCGGCTGTGGACACCCGAGCGCATGGACAAGGTGCTCGAAGCCGCGCGCAAGAACGCCATCGCGCTGGAGATCAACAACCGCTACCGCATCCCCAGCGCGGGGTTCATCCAGCGGGCCAAGGCCGCCGGGGTGAAGCTGGCCTGCGGCACCAACAACGGCGACGCGCGGCTGGGCCGCATGGAGTACTGCCTGGAGATGATCAAGGCCTGCGGCCTGACCTGGCGGGACATGTACGTGCCGCGGGCGAAGTAGGGGATGCGCAGGCGGGTCGAGAAGCGACAGGGCATGGCGTCATGTTGCCACCATGAGGTGATGAATCATGACAGCCTTCTGTGCGCGCGCCGACCCCGTAGGGCGGGCTCTCAGCCCGCGCCGGGCTTCCAGCCCGGCTCGTTTCACTCGTTCACGTGGACGAGTTTGGCGGGAGGGAAGCCGTTGAAGCAGGTGGAAGAGGCGCTCGAGTAGGCGCCGATGTTATCGGCGTAGACCAGGTCGTCGATCTCCATCTCGGGGAGCTCCTCGGATTGCGAGATGGTGTCCAGCCCGTCGCAGGTCTGCCCGAAGACCGCGCAGATCTCGGGCTTGCCCCGCTTGAAGGCCTTTAAGTGATACGGGCAGTGGTCGAAGATGATGCCGGAGAAGGTGTGGTAGACGCTGTCGTCGATGTAGTAACAGGGCTTGGCGTCGCGCACCGCCTTGCCGATTACGCGCGCTACCGCGGTGGCGGCCGTGGCCACCAGGAAGCGGCCCGGCTCGGCCAGGATCTCGAGCTCCGGCGGGAACAGCCGCGCGATCTCGGCGTTGATCTTGCGCGCCAGTTCGCTGAAGGGCCGCACGTGGCGGTCGTAGGGCGCGGGGAAACCGCCGCCGATATCCAGGATCTTTACCGCGTGGCCGCGGGAGGCGGCTTCCCGCATAACCGCGGCGGCGATGTTGAGGGCCTGCACGAAGTTCTCGAAGTTGGTGCACTGGCTGCCGACGTGGAAACTCAGGCACTCCACCACCAGCCCGGCGCGGGCGGCCGCCTCGATCAGGTCCACCGCCTCGCCCGGCGCACAGCCGAACTTGGACGAAAGCTCGACCATCGACCCGGTGTTGGGCACGCGCAGGCGCAACGCGAGGCCGGCGCGCGGGGCGTACTTCTGGATCTTGCGCAGCTCGGCCAGGTTGTCGTAGGTGACCAGGGGCTTGTAGCGGTCCAGGGCTTCCAGCGTCTCTCGCGGCTTGATGGGGTTGGCGTAGACGATCTTGTCCCAGATGAAGTCCTGCTGCTCGCGGGGGGGCAGATTCCGGATGTTGTCGTAGACCAGCATGAACTCGGGCAGCGAGGCCACGTCGAAGCTGGCCCCGGCGCGGAACAGCGTGCGGATGATCTCGGGCGCGGGATTGGCCTTCACCGCGTAGTAGGCCTGCACCTTGGGCAGGTGCTTGCGGAAGCGCGCGTAGTTGCGGCGAATCACCTCGTGGTCGATCACCACCACGGGCGTGCCGTGCCGGCGGGCGATGGTTTGAAGCTCACGGGCGGTCATGGGGCTAATCCAGCGCCGGGTCGGAGCCGTCCAGCATTTTGACCCGGTTGTGGAGGAAATACTCTCGGGTGAGCGCCTTGAGCAGCGTGTCGCGCTGGTCGTAGAGCCGCTTGAGCGGGCGCGGCTTGTGTTTGGCCAGGGCGTAGTGGGTGAGGATGGGCAGGGCGATGGTGGTGTCGGTGTAGCACACCACGGCGTCGGGCAGGGCGTTGGGATCCACCTTGCCCCAGCTCACCGCCTCGCTGGGCGTGGCCCCGCTGAGGCCGCCGGTGTCGGGGCGCGCGTCGGTGACCTGAATGAAGTAGTCCTGGCCGTACTCCTTGATGCGCAGCACTTCCTGTATCTGCGGCTCGGTCTGGAGCATAAAGTTCTTGGGAGAGCCGCCGCCCCACAGCACCACGGCGCTCTGGCCCCCGGCGCGCTTGGCGGCCAGCACGACAGCGGTGGTCTCGTTTACGTCGATGGAGGGGTTGATGCGCAGCCTGTTGCCGCGCAGCTCGACGCCGGCCACGTTCATGCCGATGGTCGAGTCACCGGGCGAGGAGGTGTAGCAGGGCACGCCCGCACGGTAGG
>VFZS01000084.1 GCA_016871095.1 Acidobacteriota bacterium | reverse complement strand
CGTCGCACACCCCGAACTCGTTTATGGCAGCTCGACCGTCCGGGCCACTTTGACCGCGGGGTTCTCCATTAGCTCGGCCAGCACCGCCTCGGGCACCAAGCCGTCGGTTTCGACCACGGCCACCGCCTCGAGCGGCTCGCCCGCCCTTCCCGGGCGGTCGCGCCGTCCCAGCGAGAAGTTGGCGATGTTGATCTGATTGCGGCCCAGCACCGTGCCCACGTAGCCGATCACGCCCGGCACGTCCTGATTCTTGAGGAATATCAGGTGGCCGCTCAGGGGCGCCTCGCACACGATGCCGTCCACCTGAATGAGGCGCGGCCGGCCCAGCACCAGAGCGCCCTCGGCGCTGGTCAGCCCGGCGTCGGTCTCCAGCTCGACGCGCACCGATTCGACCCGCGCGCCGCGCTGCTCATGACGCTCAACCACGGTCAGCTCGCGCTGCGCCGCCACCTGCATGGCGTTGACCAGGGTGGTCCGCTCCGTTAGCCAGCGGCCCAGCAAGCCCACCAGGCCGGCGTTGCGCAGCAGGTGGGTGCTGCCGTCGGCGATCTGCCCCGAGTAGACGAAATACACGGCGCGGGGATTGCCCTCGGCGATCTGGGCGGCGAAGCAACCCAGCCGCTCGGCCAGGGCGATGTAGGGGCCCAGCGAGCGGTACTGCTCGGGGGTCAGCGCCGGCATATTCACCGCGTTGATGGCGATGCCCTGCTGGAGGTAGTCCACCAGTTGTTCGGCGATGCGTACGCCCACGATTTCCTGCGCCTCCTCGGTGGAGCCTGCGATGTGCGGCGTGGCCACCAGGGTCTCCACGCCCAGCAGCGGATCCTCGGGCGGGGGCGGTTCTTTGGGAAACACGTCCAACCCCGCGCCGGCCACCTTGCCCGACTGGACGGCCTCCCGCAGCGCCTCCGCGTCGATCATCTCCCCGCGGGCGCAGTTGATGATGCGCACGCCGGGCTTCATTTGGGCGAAGGCCTCGCGCCCCAGCAGACGCTGCGTCTCCGGCGTGAGCGCGGTGTGCAGGCTGATGTAGTCGCTCTCGGCGTACAGCCGGGGCAGGTCCGCCAGCTCGAGGTCCAGGTCGGCGGCGGTCTGGGGGTTGACGTAGGGGTCATAGGCCAGGATGCGCATCTCGAAGGCGCGCGCCCGCCTGACCACCTCCCGCCCGATGCTGCCCAGCCCGATGATGCCCAGGGTCTTGCCGCGCAGCTCGCTGCCCAGGAATTTCTTCTTCTCCCACTTGCCGCTCTTGGTGGAAGCGGTCGCCTGGGGCACGGCGCGCGCCAGCGCCAGCATCAGCGCCAGGGTATGCTCGGCCACCGAGACGGCGTTGCCGCCGGGCGTGTTCATCACCAGCACGCCGGCGGCGGTGGCCGCCTCCAGGTCCACGTTGTCCACGCCCACCCCGGCACGCCCGATCACGCGCAGCTTGGGCGCCTGCGCCAGGATCTCGCGCGTCACCTTGACCGCGCTGCGCACGATCAGCGCCTCGGCCTCCGGCAACTGCGCCAGGTACTCCTTGGGGTTCGACACCACCACGTTCCAGCCCGGCTGCGCGCGCAGCAGGTCCAGGCCCGCGGCGGCCATCGGCTCGGCCACCAGCACGTTCACCGGCATCAGGCTCCCCCCGCTTTCTGACCCAGCGCCGCTTGGGCGTAGATCTTCTCGACCGCGGCCACGCCCTGCCCGAAGGTGACCGGGAAACCGTTGGCCGCCAGCGCGATCTCCACTCCCGCCACCACCGCGAACAGGTCCGCGAAATCGAAGTAGCCCAGGTGCGCGATGCGGAAGATCTTGCCCTTCATCGAGCCCTGGCCGTTGGCGATGATGCACCCGAAGCGGTTGCGCAGCTCCTTGATGATGACGCCGGAGTCCCAACCCTCCGGAGCTTTGACCGCCGTAACCGAGGCCGCCGGCGAGGTGGGAGCGAACAGCTCCAGCCCCAGCGCCGTCACTCCGGCGCGGGCGGCCCGGGCCAGCAGTTGGGCGTTCTCGACCAGCCGGTCCATGCCCACCTTCCGGATGTAGTCCAGCGTGGCGTTCAGGGCCAGCAGCAGGCTGGTCGAGGGTGTCCAGGCGCTCTCGCCCTTGTCCGCGTTCTTCTTCTCCTTGCGGAGATCGAAGTAGTAGTGCGGCAGACTGGCCGTCTCGGCGAACTTCCAGGCCTTCGGGCTGAGGGCCATGAAGGCGAGTCCGGGGGGAATCATGAAGGCCTTTTGCGAGCCGCCCACCAGCACATCCAGCCCCCAGCCTTCGATGTCCAGCGGCTGCGTGCCGATGCCGGTGATGGCGTCCACGACGAAGATGGCCTCCGTCCGGGAGACGGCCCGCGCCATGGCCTCGACGTCGTGGGCCACGCCGGTCGAGGTCTCGGAAGCCTGCACGAAGACGCCCCGCGCGGCGGGCTCGGCCTTCAACGCCGCCTCCACCCGGTCCGCCGTTACGGGCAGGCCGTATTCGGCCTTGAGCAGGGTGGCCTCCAGGCCGAAGGCCGCGGCAATCTCCACCCAGCGCTCGCCGAACTTGCCCGCCGAGCAGACGATCACCTTGTCGCCCTTCGAGAACAGGTTCGAGACAGCCGCCTCCATGGCGCCGGTGCCGGAGCTCGAGAAGACCAGGACGTCGTGCGAGGTCCCCAGCACCTGCTTGAGGCCCGCCAGCACGGCGCGGTAGACGTTGCGGAAGTCCTCAGTACGATGATGGATGTCGGAGGCCATCATCGCCTGTAAAGCGCCGGGGTAGAGCGGGGTCGGCCCCGGCGTCAGAAGGCGCTGTTTTCTTATGTGCATGGCGAAAGAGACTCCATTAGAATATCAGACAACATGGCGTTGCTTGATCGTATCCAGAAGGACATGGCGCAGGCCATGAAGGCCCGGGATGAGGCCCGCCTGAGCGCCCTGCGCATGATGAAGACCGCCCTCAAGAAGCACGAAGTGGACACCGCGAAACCCCTTGACGAAAGAGCGGAACTCCAAATCTTAGCGTCTTTGGCCAAGCAACGCAAGGAGGCGGCCGAGGCGTTCCGCAAGGGCGGGCGTCCCGAGCTGGCCGAAAAGGAGGAGGCCGATCTTCCCTTGATCGAATCCTACATGCCGGCGGCGGCGACGCCCGAGGATCTGGAGGCCGCCGTGGCGGCGGCGCTGGAGGAGACCGGGGCCACCTCCGCCAAGCAGATGGGCCAGGTGATGAAGGCCGCGCAGGCGCGGCTGGCGGGCAAGCGGGTGGACGGAAAAGCGCTCTCCGACCTGGTGCGGGCGAGGCTGGGGTGACGGTTAGCGGGCCTCTGCGGCCGGCAGGAAGTTCTCCATCAGCCAGACCTCGGGACTGGATCGCAGGGTTCCGTAAACCATCCGCTGGCCGTCGGGGTGCACCCGCAGGGACATCACCATGCCGTCCACCGTCAGACCGAGCCGTTGAGGCTCCCCACCTTGGGGAGGCACACGCCAGAACTCGTTCCGGAGCGTTGCCGGCGAGCCACCGGCGGAGTCGGCGGACCGCATGGCATACACCACCTGGCGGCCGTCAGGCGACCACGCGACTGCGCCACGCCGGTCCTGCGCCCCCACCAGCAGCCTGGGCGTCCCGCCGGCTGAAGGCATGACAAAAAGCCCTCGCTCCGCCTGGCCGCCGGAACCGAAGAACGCCACCTGCTCGCCGTCCGGTGAAACCGCAAAGGACCACAGCAAGTACGAGGACACGTGCCTCTCCTGGCCGGATTCGGAATCCCAGACGTACAACCACCCACCCGATGGGTCCGAGACATAGAAGACTTTGCTCCCATCCGGTGACAGATCGAAGGGGGGAAGCCCGGCGCGGGCCGGGTCCAGCAGGAGCGTCGCTTGGCCCGTAGGCAAGTCGATGCGGAGCAGGCCTTCTCTACCTTGCCCGTCGGCGCCGGGGACCACCAATGATCGCCCGTCGGGCGCCCAGCGCAGGCCATACATCCTGCCGGCCCGCCTGATCTCACCGCCGGGCTTGATCAGCTTCTTCTCAGCGGTCTCGAGCGATTGAATGGCAACCCCACCCTCGCCAGAAACGTAGGCCAGGTACTTCCCATCACGCGAGAAATCAGGCCCCCAGTTGGAACCGAGGTAGCTGCCGGCGGCCTCCGCCGGCGCAGAGAGCAGTTTTCCGGTCTGGATGTCGAGCCTCGTCGAGAAGATGTCGCGGCCCTCCTTGGAACCTGCAAAGAAGAAGGCGCCCGACCGTGTGAATCCCGCACCGCGATAGTCCCCTACACCTTGCCGGACCAGGATCGGCTCACCGCGCGGCTGCCCGGCGGAGACCGCGATCAGCCACGCATCCCGGCTGCCGCGCCGGTCGCTGCCAAACAGCACGTGTCGGCCGTCGGGCGCCCAGGCGGCCAGGCGATCGTCCGCCGGATGCCGAACCAGTGGGAAACTGCGTTGGGTTGCCACCTCATACACAGACACATCGCGCTGGCTGGTTCCCTTGGCCGGCGGAGGCTCGTAGGCGATATATCGGCCGTCCGGAGAGAAGCACATCGTCCCCGGACTCTCAATGGCAAGGTCCTGAATGGACCCGTCCGCCACCGCAATCAGCACCGGCCGGTTGCCAAGCGAGGTGAGGAGGTGCTTTCCGTCCGGGGACCAGTCCAATCGAGACGGGCAATTCTGCTTGGCCTGGTAGAGAACACGCACCTCGGATCCGTCCGGCGCGATCGTGCGGATCTCACAGGAGGTCTCGAACCACCAGCGGTAGGCGATCCGCTTCCCGTCGCGAGAGAAGATCGAGCCATCCGGGTAGGCGTATGGCTCCCCTGGCTTCTTGCTTGTGATTCGCCGGTTCTCGCCGGTGAGCAGGTCGTGAATGGCCAGGTCTGGACCTCCCCAGTCAGTGAAGGAGAGGTAGCGGCCGTCGGGCGAGGGGCCTCCGACATCGAGAGCGTCAGGACCTGCCCATACCCGCCGGATGGTCATCTCGGTGGTCTTGGCAGCGGCTCCGGCGCCCAGCGCGGCGAGCCTCTCACGCGCCACCCGCGCCGGCTCCGCCTGGTCCGCGAACTCCATCACCAGGCGCTCATACGCTTTGCGGGCTTCGACGCTGCCCAGTTTCTCGTGACACTGGCCGAGATGCAGCAGCGCCTTCGCGGCCGCCGCCCGGCTGAGGCCGCCTGCGGTCAGGATCTTCTGGTACTGCTCGATAGCGCCCTTCAGGTCGCCTTCGATGGTTTCCTTGTGGATGGCGGCCTGGAGCTGGATCTCGGCCCGATCGATGGTCTGGGCCGTGCTGAGACCAGCCGCCAGGACGAAGCCGGCTATGAGCCATGGAACGGTTCGCATGCAGCGCCTCCGGAAGCAGCTTGCGCCTTCGACATCAGGCGGTGATCGAACTTCCGTCAGAGTTCCGTCAGTTTGGTCAGTTATCCGTCAAAGCGATACCCCAGGCCGCGAATACTGACCAGATAGCGCGGCCTGTCCGGCCGCGGCTCGAGCTTCCTGCGCAGGTTCATGATGTGGTTGTCCACGGCGCGGTCCGTCGGGCTGGCCTCCGGGCCCCATACGTCCTCGAGCAACTGCTCGCGCGTGAGGAGCCGGCCGCGGCGGTGAATAAGGGCGGCCAGCAATTTGAACTCCAGCGCACTGGTCTCAACGATCTCGCCGGCGCGGCGCACTTCGGCGCGCGTGAGGTCCACCTCCACGTCCCCGAACCGGTACACTTCCGGCGCTTCCCCGGATGCCCGGCGCAGCATCGCTTTGATGCGGGCGCGGAGTTCGAGCGGGCTGAACGGCTTGGTGACATAATCGTCGGCGCCGATTTCCAGCCCCAGCACCTTCTCGGCCTCCTGCGCCTTGGCGGTGAGCATGATGATCGGGGTGCGGACGCCGCTCTGGCGCAGCTCGCGGCAGACGGCAAAACCGTCCTTTCGAGGGAGCCGGATATCCAGCAGGATGAGGTCGAACGGCTCGCTGCGGCCCCGCTGGGCGGCGGTCTCGCCGTCCCGCGCGACCTCTACGGCGTACCCTTCCAGCGTCAGGTCGCTCTTCAGCCCCAACGCAATATTGGACTCGTCTTCCACCACCAGGATCCTCGCCATATCTCAGCCCACCCTTGGGAGCAGCACGGTGAAGGTGCTTCCTTCCCCCGGCTGGCTGTCCAGCTTCACGCGGCCTCCGTGCGCGGCGACGATCTGGCGCGCCACGGCCAGCCCGATCCCCGTCCCCCGGATGCTCTGAACTTCCGCCGAGACGCCGCGCACGAACTTGCGGAAGATCTCCTTCTGCTCCCCCCGAGGGACGCCCAGGCCGCGGTCCCGAACCCGGATCGCCGCGCTCTCGCCCTCCTGCCCGAGTTCTACCCACACGGTAAGGCTGCCGGGCGAGTACTTGACGGCGTTGTCCAGCAGGTTCCAGAGGACGCAGCCCAGGGTGTCGCGGTCCACCCGCACCGGGCAGGCCACGCCATCCGCGCTCAACTCGACGCGATACCCGCGCGCTTCCACGCCGTGCTCAAACTCCCGGACCACCTCGCGCACGAACGCCTCCAGATCCAACCGCTCGAAGCGGTACTGAAGCGCGCCGGCTTCCATCCGGCCGAAGTGCAGCAGCCGCTCCACCAGCCGCTCCAGACGGCGGCTCTCCTGCGCCAGGGCCTCATAGAACTGCCTCCGCTCCTGGCCGGTGGCCACGCGGTCGCTCACCAGCAACTCGCTGAATTGGCGCAGCGCGGTCAGCGGTGTGCGGAATTCGTGCGACACGGCCGAGACGAACTCCGATTGCAGCCGGGAAACCGCCAGCTCGCGCGCCACCCCGCGCCAGATGAGATAGCTGCCAGTGAGTATCAACAGTGCCATCACCAGGAGAGCCGCCAGCAGAAGCTGGCGGCGGGCCTGAAAGAAAGCCTGTCCGGAACTGGCATCCAGCGTGACGGCATGCAGGTTCCAAGGCAACTGGGTGGCTGAAGCCAGCCGAAGCGACTGGCGATCTCCTGGCTTAGGCGCAGGGCCGATCACCAGGCGACCGTCCGGGGCCGCCAGCGATATGCCGACGCCCTGCTGGGCGATCACAGGCTGCACGCCGGCCAGCCACTGCGATTCGACGTACTCCGCCCCCGCGGCCAGCCCTACCAGGCTCTCCGCCGAAGCGCGCCAGAGCGCCAACACCGGCCGGCCCGCCAGCCATTGGATTCGTTGACCTTTGGCTGACGTGCCGCCTTGGCGGGCCCCCTGCCACTCCTCCCACATGGACTCCACCGCCGCGGCCCGCGCCAGCGCAGCTTCGGTTCCGGTCCAGGGGTCGGAGACTCCCAGCCGGCGCTGGGTCTCCTCCAGATAGAAACCGTGCTCGGCCCGGGTGAGGCGCCAGCGGCCGGCTTGCAGGTCGGCCGACAATGCGGAGGCTTCGCACGCCAGCCGCTCCTTCTCCCCGAGGCTCTCCAGCACGGACAGGCGGGCATGGCGGGCGACCAGGTCCGCCGGCAGGTCCTCCACCGGCGCCAGGCCCAGTCCGGCAAGATCCTGGTAGGCCCGGAGAGCCTCTCCCAGCCGATGGCTCTTGCGCAGAACCCTGGCCAGTCGCAGCAAGGCGCCGGCGCGCACGGGGAGTTCGGCTGAGTTCGCCTGCTGGCGCAAAACGACGATTGCCTCGGGGTAGTTCTCCTGGCGGAATTCGAGCAACTCGGCCCGCGCGAACACGCCTCGGGCGGGCGCCGCGGCCGACGACCGGAAAGGGTGATACCGCAGCGCCTGGCTGGGAAATGCCTCGACGCCGTCAGGACGGAAAATGACGAGAACCGCGTGCTGACCGAGCCGCCTGGCGCATTCGGATGCCATACTCTGCAACTGGCCCGCGGGAGTGGAGGCGAGAACTGTCAGTTGTTCTCCAAGCTGTAAGAGGGACTTCTGGAGTGCCGATACCGCCAGGTCCGCCACGGTGTCGCGACGTTCCTCGATCCGCTGCCCCACCAGCGCTTCATCCTGCCGGACAAGTTGCCAGCTCAGCCAGATGAGGGTTCCGGTCAGCAGGAGCGTGACCGCCAGGAACAACAACAGAAGGTGGCGCGGAGGCTGAAAGCACTCCCTGAACGACATGGCGGTCCTTGCGGTGGTCAGTCCAATTATAGCCACACCTCGGTCTGGCCCAGATCACGCCTAGGTCAGAAATCGGTCAGTGACAAACTCCGAACATGAAGGCGGCCCAGGCGCGGCTGGCGGGCAAGCGGGTGGACGGGAAGGCCCTTAGCGAGATGGTCAGGGCGCGGCTTCAGTAGCGCGAGACTCCGGCTTGGCCCCGCCACGCCGTCCACGCCAGATACAGCCACCCTAGCCCCGCCGCCGCCCAGGCACCGTAGTTGCCGAGCTGCGGTAGTGCCGACTGCACACCCGGCTGGGCCAGCACGTAATCCGACACCAACAGCGCAGCCACCGCCAGGCCGGCACAGCCGATGCCGTCCAGGATCACCGAGCGCACCCACGCCCGCTTGGCCTCCAGCGCGTTCACTCGCTCGAGGACACCCCGCTGGAAACCCGGCGAGGGCGACAAACCGGAGAGCCGGGCGGTCAGAGCCGCGTCCAGACGGTCATGATTCAGCTCTTCATGTTCCTCGCTGCGCATGGCGTTGACTCCTCCATTCTCCCCCTGCCGCCGTGCGTGAACAAGGCCGCCGCCGCAGCTTTGGCGCGGTGCAGGTGGCTCTTCACCGTGCCCATGGGCAGGTCCAGCATCTCCGCGACCTCCTCATAGGACCTCTCCTCCAGGTAGTAGAGCACCAGCACCCGGCGGTACGCCTCGGGCAGCCGGGCCAGCACCCAATCCGTGTCCAGTGTCCCGTCCGGCGGACTCGCCCCGCCCGGCAGGCCGATCTGCTCGTCCAGCGGCGCCTCCCGCCGCAGCGCGGGCTTGCGGAGCTCGCTCAGGCAGGTGTTGCGGGCGATGGCGTACAGCCATGTCCCCAGCGAGGCGGTCCCGTCGTAGCGCGGCAGGGCTTTCCACACCCGCACAAACGCCTCCTGCGCCGCCTCCTCCGCCAGGGCATGGTTCCCCAGGATGGAATAGGCCAGCCGGAAGACCTTCACTTGGTAGCGCTCCAGCAGCAGCGTGAAAGCGGCGCGGGGGTCCCTGCCCAGCAGCTCCACCAAGTCGCGGTCTTTATCCGGCCCGGGCACAGTCCCTCTAGGAGCTTTATACTCCACAGGCAGCTGATTTGTTTCATCTCCCGCGCTGCAACATCTTCGGCTCCACGGGAGTATCAATGTCAGGAGACCACGCATGACCGACCGAGGATTGATACTTGCGATGCTGCTGCTGACCATCATGGTGGTGGTTGTGGCCCGGCTGATGTGGACCAGCTACCTGAACCACAAGCGCTGGGCGATGCAGCACCAGGAGCGCATGGCCGCCCTGGAGAAGGGGCTGCCGCCGCCGGCCGGCCCGGCCGCCGAGGGCTGGTTGTCGAACGGCTCCCCGCGTGGCCTATCCACCAGCCCCTCCTACTATCTGCTGCGTGGCCTGGTGTGGCTGTTCGTCGGCATCGCAACCATGGCCTTCTTCGCCGCCATCTCCGCGACTACGGTCGAGGAGAGCGTGCCTTCGTGGTACTACTCACAGCCGAGCGAAGAGAGAAAATTTCCCCCCCCAACAGCGCGGAGACAGCCGATCCCCGTGGGCTGGAGCACGCTGGGCCTGATTCCCGCCGGTGTCGGCATCGCTTACCTGATCTTCTACCGCGTCGAAGGCCGCAGGCGGAAGGAGGAGCCGCCGGAGAAGGCCTGACCCCAATCCGTCGGTAAGACCCGCGTGGGTAAGGGTTGGCACGGCGGAGTATGGGGCAGAGGGCGGCAGATTGGACTCCCAGAGCGCCGGTGCACTCGGCAAGCGGGGCGTGGTGGCCGCACCCGACGGGTGCGAGCGGCTGGGTAGAATGAACAGTTGAAGCCGAAAACACGTAAACCCTCCTCCACGGAATCTCCGCTGTTATTCGAGATCGATCCGGAGCCCATACCGGAAACACTCACGGCCATGGGTGGTGTGCCGTTGGTGGTGCAGACGTTTCGCTCGCTGGGGATACCGGCCAGTGTGCGGCAGCATGTGCGGGTCAAGGAACGGCAACGGGGCTACGAGGAAGCGGAGATGGTGGAGAGCTTCGTGATTCTGAACGCGGTGGGCGGGGAGTGTTTCGATGACTTCCAAAGACTGCGGGAAGACCCCGGCTTGAGCGAGATGATCGGGCACGGGATTCCCTCCCCGGAGGCGGCGCGGAAATTTCTGTATCAGTTTCACAAAGAGGAAAAGATTGAGGAGGCCAAGCGGCGGCGAACCGGGGATGAGATTGCTTATATTCCGGAGGAGACCGAACCGCTGGTGGGATTGGGATTGGTGAACCGCGCCTTGGTGCAGGTGTTGGGGCGGCGGTGCCCGGAGCAGCGCATCGCCACGGTGGATCAAGATGCGACCATCATCGAGAGCCGCAAGCAGGAAGCCCTGCGCACCTACGAAGGCGACCGGGGCTACCAGCCGATGCTGGCGGTGTGGGCAGAGACCAACGTGGTGCTGGCGGACGAGTTCCGGGACGGGAATGTGCCCGCGATGATGGATCCGCTGACGGTGGCGAAGAAAGCGTTTGCGGCCCTGCCAGAGACGGTAACGACGTACTACTACCGGGGCGATTCGGCCTGTCATGAAAGCGCTCTGATCAACTGGCTGCGGGAGGAGAACCGGGCGGAGGGACCGCGCGGCCGCATCGGATTCGCGATCAGCGCGCGGATGAGCGAGGCGTTGCACAAAGCCATTGCGAAAGTGCCGGAAGCGGCGTGGGAGCCGTACGGGAAGCCGCATCCGGCCGAGGAGCGCGGCTGCGCGGAAGTGAGTTTTGTACCCGGGGAGAAGTCGGAGCACAAGGACACGCAACCGCTGCGCTACATTGCTATCCGGATTCGGCAGCGGCAGGGGGATCTGTTTGCCGACGGCAGCCCGGTGAAGCATTTCGCGGTGCTGACGAACATCCGGGAGTGGAAGGCCAGCCGGCTGATCGTGTGGCACCGGGAGAAGGCGGGGACGGTGGAGGGGGTGCATGACGTGGTGAAGAACGAGCTGGCGGCGGGGGTGATGCCGTCGAAGTACTTCGGGACGAATGCGGCCTGGCTGCGGCTGGCGGTGATTTCGCACAACGTGCTCACGGCGCTGAAGCGGCTGGCGTTGCCGGCCGAGCTGCTGGCGGCACGGCCGAAGCGGTTGCGGTTCCTCATCTTCAACACCCCGGGCCGGCTGGTGCGTCACGCGCGCAGGCTGGTGCTGCGCGTGGCGACGACGGCGGCGCGCCTGGCCGAGTGGCTGGAGGCGCTGCGGCTGCTCCCGGTGCCGCTGCGGGTGTAGACGAGCCAGCGCCCGGCATCCTTATCGACGGATTTGCAGACCCCTTGGGCGGAAAGCGGGGGCGGTGTGCGTGAGCCAGCCCTTCGCCAGCCTGCCAAGCGCACACCAGGAGCAGCTCAGCAGTATTCCGCGGCCACTGCGCTTCGAAGACAGACCCTTCGCTGGCGTCACGGCTCCGCAACGCCCCCGATCCCTCCCTTCGTAGCCGCTACTGACGGATCGGGGGAGGTGAGAATGCCCGCAAGGCCGAAACAGTACTCGCTCGCCATGGCGCCCGCCGGCGTTCAGAAACGGGCGCCACACAAGCCGTTCGTTCCGGGACCGAATCCCGACCTGCCGGACTTCATTGCCCGTCATTCGATCCCCTACGACCCGGCCTCTGACCGCTACGATGTGCCCGCCTTTGACCGCGACCTGGAGGTGAACAAGGCCCATCCGCCCAAAGCCATCTACGACATGCACACCTACTGGTCGAAGAAGCACTGGGCGGCCATCCGGGAGTACATTCGTCACTACCTGCCCGAAAAGCACTACCCCCGCGGGACCGGCCTGGTCCTGGACTGCTTCGCCGGCTCGGGCATGACCGGCGTGGCCGCCATGATGGAGGACCGGCCCTGCGTGCTCATCGACGCCTCGCCTGCCGCGGCCTTCATCTCCCACTGCTACACCCACCCGGTGGACCCGGACGAGCTCCGCGAAGCCTACGAGCGCATGATGACGGACGAGTACCGCGCCGAGCTGCGCAGGAAGCTCAAGGTCGTCACGGGAGAGGACATCCGCAACCTCCAGCAGGAGCTGGACTGGCTGTACGAGACGCGCTGCGACCGCTGCAACGGCCCGGCCACGACCGAGTACGTCGTACATTCGGAGCGGTTCCAGTGTCCGGCCTGCGCCGAGATCGTGGCGCTCTGTGATTGCCGCGAGTTCGATTCGCCGAAGAAGGGACGCTATTGCCCCTACTGTGTGGCCCGGCGCCACGGCGAGCCGCACCGTGACTTCCTGATCTCGACGCGCTCGAAGAAGTTCGGCGCCGTGCCCGTGCTGGTCAGCTACAAGTGCCTCGGGGGCTGCAAGCCCGCT
>VFZS01000083.1 GCA_016871095.1 Acidobacteriota bacterium | reverse complement strand
AAAAAACCCCTACCACCTTCATAGCGCCGGCCATCATGCCGCCGGTCATGCGCGAAGTCTGCTCGTAGCTGAAGTCCGCCCACAGGCAGCCCGTTCCCAGGGCCGCCACGGCGGCAAACACCATAGTTCGTCGGACCATGCACCCTCCTTAAGCCTCATCATAGCAGGAGTGGCCGCGGCCGGTTTCCAGTAAAATAGCGGGTTTGGAGGATCTCGATGCCTGACCTGGTAATCCACCCCACCCGGCGCTGGATCAGCATGGGGTACACCGCGGTTTTTCTGGCGTGTGTGGCCGCGGTGTTCACGCACACCAACCACCTGAGCGCGCGGGGCTGGCCGGCCTGGTGGCTGCTGTTTCCGGCCGCGCTGTTCCTGTGGCCGTTCTGCCGCGGTCTGAAGCGCCGCTTCACCAAGATCACTATCACCGGCGACCGGCTGCGCCACGAGACCGGCGTGTTGTCGCGCACCACGCGCAACATCCAGCTCTCCAACGTCCAGGATGTGCGCGTGGATCAGTCCCTGTTCCAGCGCCTGTTCTGGATCGGCAACCTGTCGATCGAGACCGCCGGAGAGACCAGCCAGTTGACCATCGCCAACATCGACCAGCCTCACGCGGTGGCTGAGGAGATCATGAACGCGGTCCAAAGCAAGCCCGGCAAGCCCAAGGGCGAATCGTGATGAGGCGGACCCTGGAGGGCCGGCGGTGCGCGCCATGACCGCTCCGGCCGTGACCCTGACCGAGAGTGTGCTGCGCCGGCTGACCGAGCGGGTGCTGGAAGCCGCCGGCGTCGCCTCGGACAAGGCCGCCCTGGTGGCGGACTCGCTGATTCTGGCCAACCTGCGCGGGGTTGATTCGCACGGCGTACAGAACCTGCCGCACTACGTCGAGCAGCTCGAGGCGGGGGACGTGGATCCACACGCCGAGGGTCACGTGGCGTCGGAGAGCGGCGCCTGCCTGCTGTACGACAGCGAGCACGGCCTTGGAGCGGTGACCGCTCTGACTTGCTGCGGGCACGCGGTGCGGCTGGCCCGGCGGTTGGGGGTGTCGCTGGTGGTGGCCCGTGAGGCGACTCACTTCGGCATCGCGGCCTGCTGGTCTCAGAAGATCTCCGCGGAGGGTTTGATCGGCATCGCGCTGTGCGATGCTTCACCCACGGTCCCGCCCTGGCAGGGCCGCGCGGGGCGGGTAGGCACCAACCCGATTTCCCTATCCGTGCCGCATCCGCAAGGGCGCGGCTGGCTGCTCGACATGGCCACCACCACAGCGGCCTACGGGCGCCTCGAGAAGTCGCAGCTCGAAGGCAAGACGGTCATTCCGGAAGGCTGGGCGCAGGACCGGGAAGGGCATCCCACCACCGATCTGGGCACGGCCCTGAAGGGCTTCCTGATGCCGCTGGGAGGTTACAAGGGCAGCGGGCTGGCGGTGCTGGTCGAGATCCTGTGCGGCGTGCTGAGCGGCGGCGCTTTCGGAACCGAGATCCGGGGTATCCGTCAGCATGGCAGGCACTCGCGCGTCAACCACACCTTCCTGGCGATCGACGTGACGCGGTTCCTGCCGCTCGGGGAGTTCCAGGCGCGCATGGACCGGTTCGTGGCCGAGATCAAGTCCGCCCCGCCGGCAGCGGGTTACGAGGAGGTGCTGGTGGCAGGGGACCCCGAGTGGCGCATCGAGGACGAGCGGCGGCGCGGCGGCATTCCCATCCCGCCGGGCCCGTGGGCCAACCTGGCGCGCGTGGCCGAGCGGCTGGGCGTGGTGTTGCCGGCTGGGCTGGACCCAATCCCGTTCGGTTAACCCACGACCACTGCCTGCCGATCGTGGCTCGGATGCACCTGGGCACGCTCGCAGGCTTTTGCCGAGCCGGGAGTGTCAGCGAGCGGTTACCACGGATGCGCTTGCGCAACCCGTCAGAACCCGAGCTTCAGCGCCAACTGGAAGATCCGCGCGGAGTCGGCCGAGGCGATCACCCCCATCGGTGCGGTCCCTACCGTCGCGCCGGGGAAGCCGAAGGGCGGCGTGTTCATCAGATTGAACACCTCGGCGCGGAAGTCCAGCCGGTACCGCTCCATGAACGGGAAGCTCTTGGCCGCCATCAGGTCGAAGTTGACGCGCCCCGGCGCCCGCAGCACGTTGCGCGCGGAGTTGCCGAAGGTGTAGGTGGGCGGGTTGAGGAACGCCGTGGTGTCGTACCAGCGGTCGATGCCGCGTTCCGAGCGCCCGAGCTTACCGTCCTTAATGCGGTTGGCGCGCTGCCGCCCGCCCAGTGAGTTGGTCGTGTTGGAGGTGCTGTCCACGCCGAACGGCAAGCCGCTGCGCATCAGCACAATGCCGCCCAGTTGCCAGGCCCCCGCCAGCCGCCTCAGGCGGTTCCCGCTGCGCATCCACGGCAGCTCGTAGTTGTAGCTCAGCACCAGGCGGTGCGCCTGGTCGTCGGCCGCCAGCGAGCGTTCTCCCCGCATGTTGTGCAGATTCTGCAAGCGGAAGGAAGTGCTGATATTGGGATTATCGCCCGGGAACAGGCCCGAACCGTTGTCAATGGCCTTCGACCAGGTATACGCCAGCAGGTAGCTCAGACCGCTGCGATAGCGTTGCTCCGCCTTCACCTGGAGGGAGTGGTAGATCGAGGAGACCCCGAAGGAGTTGTAGGCGATGTTCTGGAACTCCGGGAAGGGCCTGCGCTGCTGCGGGGTGAGCCCGCCGAAGCGGTCTGGCGGGCCCAGCAGCTCCGGCCGGATCTGGTTCAGGTTGCCGCCGGGGGAATACAGGTGTGTGCCCTTGGTGCCGGCGTAGGCCAGCTCCAGGGCCAAGCCCGCCTGGAGTTCCCGCTGGACGCTGAGATTCCAGCTTTGCATGTAGGGCGCCTTGGACGCCTTGTCGAAGTACACGATCTCGCCGGCGGTGCGGCCGGTGCGGTCGAAATCGGTGGGGAGCTGCGGGAAGGCGCTCAAGGTGAACGCCACCTGGTTCGGGTAGGTGGTGGGAGGCAGGGCGATGCTGCGGGCATACGGGAACGGCGCTTCCAGTGGTGTGCCCGGGTTGCTGGCCAGCGGCGCTGAGGCGTAGTAGATCCCGTAACCCAGGCGCACCACCGTGCGAGGCATCAGGCTGTAGGCCAGCCCGAAGCGCGGTCCGAAGTTCTTCCAGTCGTTGCGGTAGAAGTGGCGCGGCGCGCCGTCCTGCCCGGCGAAGTCCAGCGTCCTTTTCTCCGGGTTGAAGCTGGTGATCCGGTTGTACTTCTCCACGTAGTGGAAGGCCGGCTCGTAGCGCAGCCCGAGGTTGAGGGTCAGCTTGGGCGTGAGCTTGATGTCGTCCTGAACGTAGAAATCGTAGCAGGGGAAGGAGAGATAGGTCGAAACGCCGGGCAGCAGTTGCAGACCGCTGCCCGCGCCCAGCAGGAAGCTGGCCATCGCGTCGCCAGTGCGGCTGTTCGTGGAGATGCCGGTTTGCAGCGGGCCGAAGCTGAACTCGCCCGAAGGGTTGGTGGGGTTGTAGTTGTTCATGAAGCTGCGCCGGAAGTCGAAGCCGAACTTGAGGTAATGGCGCCCGCGCACGACCGTGGTGTTGTTCAGCAGTTGGAAGCCCGTGGTGCGCAGCAGCCCCGGGCGGCTGCGGTCGTTGCCGACGGAGGCGAAACCGGTGATGTTGATGCGCGGAAAGACGTCCGGCGGCACGTTGGGAATGCCGAGTTGGCGCGGCCAGTGCTGGCCCAGGGTGGGCGAAGTGTCCTGGGAGTAAACCCGGTTGAGACCCGCCCGCAGCTCGTTCAGCACATTGGGCGTGATGGTGTGGAGGTAGCTGGCCACGGCGTTCTGCTGGCGGCCCACGGAGGGGTAGTTGGAGGGGTTGCCGGGGCCCTCGAAGGTGGGCGAAGGCGTGTTGTTGAAATCGTTGATGGAGTAGCGGCCCATCAGCCGGATGTTTTCCCCCAGGTTGTGGTCCACCCGGATGTCGCCCTGGTTGGCGGCGTTCCGCCCCGGCCCCGACAGCGTGTAGTTGCGGGCCAGGCCGGGACCGTTGGGCAGCGGGTAGTAAGTGATGATCTTGGCCGACGCCGGATCGAAGCGGCTCCTGGGGATCTGGCTGCCCGCGAAGGGGTCACGCAGCACCTGGCCGCCTTCGATGCGCGTGGTGGCCGGATCGTAAATAGGGTTGAAACCCCGCAGGTCGCCGTTGCGCAGCGGCTCGGTCGGGACCACCGAAGTCCGTACCGACGCCGTGCGCACTCGGGTGCCCTGCCAGTCGGCGAAGAAGAAAGTGCGGTCGCGCCGGATCGGACCGCCCACGGCGAAGCCGAACTGGTTCTGCCGCAGCACCGGTTTGGCATCCTGCGGCCGCGCGAAGAAGTTGCGCGCGTTCAGAGCGTGGTTGCGCAAGAACTCGAACACCGTGCCGTGGACGGCGTTGGTCCCGGACTTGATGGTGGCCAGGATCACGCCCCCGCCGCTGCGGCCGTACTCGGCCGAGAAGCTGTTAGTGACCACCTTGAACTCCTGCAACGCGTCCACCATGGGGGTGTAGCTGACGTTGCCGTTCTTGACGTTGACCGCCGTGATGCCGTCGAGCTGGATCTCGTTCATGCGGTTGCGCCCCCCGTTGATGCGCGCTGAAGCGCCGGAGGTGGAGCTCGAGGTGCCCTCCGCCACACCCGGGGCCAGCCCGATCAGGGCGAAAGCGCCCCGCCCGCTGAGCGGCAGGTTCACGATCTTGGTGTTGTCGATCACCTGCCCCAAGGAGCCCATCTCGGTTTGCAGCACCGGCGCCGGCTCGGTCACTTGGATGACTTCCGTGGTGGCGCCCAGCACCAGCCTGAAGTCCACCCTGGCGCGCTGGTCGATCTGGAGCGGGATGTTTTCCAGCACAGAACGCCGGAAACCTGGCGCTTCCACCTCCACCTTGTATCTGCCGGGCCTCAGGTTGGGGACGAAGTAGAAACCGTTGTCCCCGCTCTTGGCCGCGACTGACTCGTTGGTCGCGGTATTGGTTACCATCACGGAAGCGCCTACCACCACGGCGGCGGCCGGGTCCGTGATCGAGCCAAGTATGGCGCCCGTGAAACTCGCTTGGCCGAAGGCGGCGGCGGTGCACAGGCACAGAAAGACCGCGTAAGTACGCAACCGTTCAGTGAACATCACAAACCCCCATGGCTGTGAGACATTGCGGCACAAAGCTGCCGCCTTATAGTGTCGGTGCTGGGGGCTTTCCTGGCAAGATGGTTACGGTAGCGTACCCGGTTGTGGCGGGTGTATACTCTTGAGCGGGAAGGGCATATTGACCCGGGAAGACAAAGTCGAGGAGCTGGAAAACCTGCTCCGCAGCGGCTTGGTGCGCGAGGGAAGCCAGGCGTACGCTCTGCTCGAATACCTGGGCCGGAGGGCTATCGAAGAACGCCGGGAGCCCGTCAAGGAGTACGCCATCGGCATCGAGGCTCTCGGCAAACCCGCCGATTACGATCCTCGCATCGACCCCACCGTGCGGGTGGAGATTGGCCGCCTCCGCGCGCGGCTCCAGAACCACTACCGCGAGGGGGCCGTCCGGAAGGTCCACCTGGAAATCGCCAAAGGTAGCTACGCGGCCGAGTTCGTGGCCAACGGCCACGCCTCCCGGGCCGGTGAGCCCGCCTCGGCCCCCGCGCGTCACAGGCGCCTGTGGCTGGCAGGCGCTCTCCTGGTCACCGCGGCGGCCGGCGTGGCGGTGCTGCTGGCGGTTGTCTCCAGATCCGATCTCACCCCGGCGCTGGCCTGGTTCTGGGCGCCCCACTTGCGCGGCGGTTTGCCCACCCTGCTGGTCTATGGCGCTCCCCTTTTCGTCAAGGTGGACGGCGCTTACTTCCGCGACCCTCACGTCAACTCCCCGGCTGAGGTGACGGAAGGCTCCCGCCTCAACCGCGTGTTGGAAGCCCTCAAGCCCTCCGAGCAGCGGCCCGTCTACCATTTCACCGGCTTCGGGGAGGCGGAGGCCATCTTCCGGATCACCCGCCTCATGGCTTCGGTCGGCGCCCGGATCGATATCCGCCGCTCCAATGACGTCTCCTGGGACGAACTGAAACGGGAGCACGTCATCCTGCTGGGTGGGTCCAAGTTCAACCCCCAGATCACCGACTTGCCCTACCGCTTCAAGTTCGAGAGCGTCTCGCGCCGCATCGTCAACCGGCGCCCCGCCCCCGGCGAGATCACCGAGTATGTGACCCGCAGCGCCACGCCCCACGGGCCTATCACCCAGGAATACGCCCTGATTTCGGTCTATCCAGGGCTGGGGCTTGGCCGCCGTTTCATGGTGCTGGATTCATCCTCCAGCGAGGGAACCGGCATGGCCGCCGAGTTCCTCACCCGCGAAGACACTGTCCGTGGCCTGCGCGAGAAACTCGACTGCGGCCCGACCCAGGCATTCCAGGTGGTGGTGACGGGCAGACTTAAAGACGGCATCCTCATCGTCGCGGACTACGTCGCGCACGCCGTGCTCTAGGCCGGAGCTCCCCAGTAGTCAGCAAGACCCCAGCCCTGGCCGCTGAGGCGCCCCAGTATCAGCGAAGTACGCTTCCGTCGGCGGGCAACTTCGGGCTAGAATGAGCTTCAATGCCTGACACAGCGCAGCCGGAGCAGCCGCCGCCCAGCTTCGAGGCCAGCCTGGCGGACCTCGAGAAGGTGGTCAAGGAGCTGGAGAGCGGCGAGCTGACGCTCGAGCGGTCGCTCGAGCTGTTCGAGCGCGGCACGGCCCTCAGCGCGGTCTGCCGCAAGCAGTTGGAGGAAGCCGAGAGCCGGGTCGAGATCCTGCTCAAGAGGGCGGGCAAGGTCCAGGCCGAGCCTTTTCGTCCGGGAAAGGCATGACTCTGAGCGACTACCTGGCGGCGCGCCGGCGCGACATCGACGCGGCGCTGGACCGGTTGCTGCCTCCGGAGACCACTTCGCCCGAGATCATCCACCGGGCCATGCGTTACAGCGTGTTCGCGGGCGGCAAGCGGCTGCGCCCCATCCTGTGCATGGAGGCGGCGCGCGCGGTGGCCGACCAGACGCCGGACCTGGAGCGGGTGGCCTGCTCGCTCGAGCTGGTGCACACCTACTCGCTGATCCACGACGATCTCCCGGCGCTGGATGACGACGACTTCCGCCGCGGCCGCCCCAGTTGCCACAAGCAGTTCGGCGAGGCCATGGCCATCCTGGCCGGAGACGCGCTGCTGACCCTGGCCTTTCAGGTGCTTTCCGAGGCCGAGGCTGTCCCCCTCGATCGCCGTGCACGCGTGGTGGGCGAGCTGGCTTACGCCGCCGGAACCGTCGAGGGCATGATCGCGGGGCAGGTGCGCGACCTGGAGGGAGAAGGACAGCCGCCCACGGCGGACCTGCTCGAGCGCATCCACCGCGCGAAGACCGGCGCGCTGCTGGCGGCCAGCGCGCGCATGGGCGCCATCGCCGCCGGGGCGAGCGAGGCTCAACTGGAGGCTCTCACCCGCTACGGGCGTCACGTGGGGCTGGCTTTCCAGATCGTCGATGATCTCCTGGACGTCGAGCAACCGTCCGCCGAGCTGGGCAAGACCGCCGGCAAGGACGCCCGGCAAGGCAAGATCACCTTCCCCGCCGTCTACGGCCTGGCCGAGTCGCACCGTATGGCGGAAGAAGAAGCCGCGCGGGCGGGGGAGGCGCTGGAGGGGATGGACGAGCGCGCCGCCCGGCTGCGCGAGCTCGCCGAGTTCGTCGTGCGCCGGACCAGATGAAGCCTCCCGGCCGCCGCCGTCTGGATCACCTGCTGGTCGAGCGCGGGCTGGCCGACACCCGGACCAAGGCCCAGGCCCTGATCCTGGCGGGCCAGGTGCTGGTGGACGGCCGGCGGGCGGACAAGGCGGGCCAGGCGGTTCCCGCCGCCAGCCAGGTGCGGGTGCTCGAGCGCATGCCCTACGTCAGTCGCGGCGGCTTCAAGCTGGCGGCGGCGCTGGACGGCTTTGGCATTCGGGTGGAGGGGCGTGTGTGTGCGGACGTGGGGGCCTCGACCGGCGGCTTCACCGACTGCCTGCTCCAGCGCGGCGCCCGGCGCGTCTACGCCGTGGATGTCGGCGCGGGGCAGTTGGACTGGCGGCTGCGCAACGATCCGCGCGTGGTGGTGAAAGAGGGCCTCAACGCGCGCCACCTGCGGCTGGAGGACCTGGGCGAGGGCGTGGACCTGGGGGTGTGCGACGTCAGCTTCATCTCGGCGACCCTGATCCTGCCGGCCCTGGTGGAGGTGCTGAAACCGGACGGCGAAATGGTTATACTTGTCAAGCCGCAGTTCGAGGCGGGCCGCGGGCAGGTCGGGAAGGGCGGCATTGTGCGTGCCCCGGCCGTTCGGCAGGCGGCCTGCGCGCGAGTGGAAGAAGCGGCCCGGCGGCTGGGCTTCGAGACCAGCCTGATGGAAAGCCCGCTGCCGGGCGCCGAAGGCAACGTGGAATTCCTGTTATATGCCCGACACTAGAACCGTGGGGGTGATCGCCAAGCCGCGCGCGGACCAAGCGCGCCGGCTCGTCCCCGAGCTGCTGCGGTGGCTGGAGGCGCGCGGCCTCCAGGTGCGCTGCGACGAATTCACCGCGGAGTACGCCGGCGAGCGCCCCGGCTTGCCGCGGGAGCAGGTGCCGGAGGGCTGCGAGCTGCTGGTAGTGCTGGGCGGCGATGGCACCCTGCTGGCGGCGGCCCGCGCACTGAAAGGCCGGGAAGTTCCCCTGCTCGCGGTTAACCTGGGCGGGCTGGGATTCCTCACCGCCATCAGCACCGATGAGATTTTTCCGGAACTGGAGCGCGCGCTGCGGGGGGAGCACCGCATCGGCCAGCGCCGCATGCTGCACTGCGAGCTTCACCGGGGCGGCGTGATGATCTCCGCCTACGAGGCCTTGAACGACGTGGTGCTGACCAAGGCCTCCATCGCCCGCATGATCGACCTGGACACTTACGTGGACGCCCAACTGGTTTGCGCCTACAAGGCCGACGGGCTGATCGTCAGCACTCCCACGGGCTCGACCGCCTATTCGCTCTCCGCCGGCGGTCCCATAATCTTCCCGCGGGTCAGCGCACTGTGCCTGACCCCCATCTCACCGCACACTTTCACCAACCGGCCGGTGATAGTGCCCGACGCCAGCGTGATCCGGATCGTCAACCACGCCGAGGACGGCGGGACCTACCTCACCATTGACGGCCAGGTGGGCGAGCCGCTGAAGCGCAGCGACGAGGTGATCTGCCGCCGCTCGGACCACGTGCTGCAACTCATCCGCCCCCCCCGCGCCCATTTCTTTGATGTTCTGCGCCAGAAGCTGAAGTGGGGGGAGAGATAGTGCGGCGGAATAGGCCTCCAGGCTTGTCGCGGGGACAAGGCTGGAGCCTTATGCGGTGGTGGGATAAGCCTCCAGGCTTGTCACGGGGACAAGGCTGGAGCCTTATCCTACGGGGTAGCGCGCGATGAAACGCATTGGACTGACGAGCTGGATTTTTATCGGGATGGCGGGCGGCATTGCGCTGGGGCTGCTGGCCCCCGACACGGCGCGGCAGTTGGGGATCATCAGCAACATCTTCCTGCGCCTGATCAAGTCGATCATCGCGCCGCTGTTGTTCGGCACCCTGGTCTACGGCATCGCCGGAGGCGGCGATCTGAAGGCCATGGGCCGCATCGGGCTGAAGGCCATCATCTACTTCGAGGTGGTGACCACCATCGCGCTGTTCCTGGGGCTGGGCGCGGTGAACCTGGTGCGCCCGGGCGAGGGGATGAGCCTGGAGCGCACGGCGGCCGAGGCGGCGGTGGCGCAGGCCCCGCCCACCGTGGCCAGCGTGCTCGAGCACGTCTTCCCCACCAGCATCATCGACGCCATGGCGCGCGGCGAGGTGCTGCAAATCGTGGTCTTTTCGTTTCTGTTCGGCGCGGCCTGCGCGGCCATCGGCGCCAGGGCCAAGCCGGTGGTGAGCTTCGCCGAGTCGCTGGCCGAGGTGATGTTCCAGTACACCCGCTACGTCATGTACCTGGCCCCCTTTGGCGTGGGCGCGGCCATCGCCGTGACCGTGGCCAGCAAAGGGCTGGGCGTGCTGGTGGGCCTGGGGAAGCTGGTCGTCACCATGTATGTCGCGCAGGCGGTCTTCGTGGGTGTGGTGCTGGGCGCGGTGATGCTGATTGCGCGGGTCCCCGTGCGCCGCTTCTGGCAGGCCGCCCGCGAGCCGTTCCTGATCGCCTTTTCGACGGCTTCGAGTGAAGCCGCGCTGCCCCGGGCGCTGGAGAACATGGAGCGCTTCGGAGTTCCCAAGCGCATCGTGGCCTTCGTCATTCCCACCGGATACAGCTTCAACCTGGACGGGACCACGCTGTACCTGTCGCTGGCCTCGGTGTTCGTGGCCCAGGCGGCGGGCATTCACCTGACCATAGGCCAGCAGTTGCTCATGATGCTGACCCTGATGCTGACGAGCAAGGGCGTGGCCGGAGTGCCGCGCGCCGCCCTGGTGATCCTGGCGGGGACCCTGGGGCAGTTCAACCTGCCCATGGAGGGGGCCGCCGTGCTGCTGGGCATCGACGCGGTCATGGACATGGTGCGCACCTCGGTCAACGTGCTGGGCAACTGCCTGGCCACCGCGGTGATCGCCCGCTGGGAGGGGCTGGAGCTGAAGCCGGAGGTGGGATCAGTACTTCACGGCAATCCTTGAAGGCTGGCTAGCCACCCCGTCCACTACGACGTCCAGGTTCACAGAACCCGTCGGTGCGGCGTCCGGGATGACGATGTTGACCTGGTAGAGGCCCAGCAAGCCGGGAGCGTAGCCGCTGAACAAGGCCTCGGCTCCGACAGCGCCAACTGCCACCGTGGGCTGCAACCAGGTCACCGCCGGGGGATTCGCCGGTCCGGGTTCTCCCGTCCGTAAGACCGGCAGGACCGGCCCCATGCCCGTGAGGAATAGAGACACAGCCTCCCCGCGCGAGACCGAGTTCGTGGGACCCACTAGCGAGCCGTCCGGCTTGACGGCGGCTGCGTAGCGGGTGCTGCTACCTGGCGGCGTGTACTCGAAGATCCCGGGCTGAACGCGCATCACGGGCACGTTCTCCAGCCTCGCCACCGAACCGTTGTTGTTGACCTCGACTCTGACCCTGGCCGGCGCCCCCAGCTCGAACGGGACCTGGAAGTTGATCTGCTCCTGGCCCCCGGCGTTGCTTACCGCCAGCAGCGGCACCCGCTGCCCCTCCACCGCCACGAAAACCCCTTTGTACAAGGTTGCGCCCCCAGGCGCCTCCGTGCCGGCGACCAGGGAGAGGTTCTTCCCGAACAACGTGGCCAGCCCGCCCGGCACTATGCCTGGTTGGAAGCTGGCGGCGTTCACTACGCTACCGATGCTCGGCGCCGGGGCCGTGACCCTGAGCGTCACCTTGACTGTCTGCGATGGCAGGCCCGGACTGGAGACGGTCACCGCGCCCGTGTAGCTTCCCGGCCCCAGCCTCGCGGGATCCACCGACACGTTCAGACCCGCCGGTGTATACCCAGAGTCTGGTGAGACCGCCAGCCACTCCGCGCTGCTGACCGCCGTCCACGTCGCCGTGCTCCCTCCCACCCTCCAGAGCAACACCACGACCGATGCCGGGACCTTCCCGCCACTCTCGAACGAGAAGCTCAGCTCCCCTGGGGAGACCCCGATCGCCGGTCGAAGCGGCTCCGGGTTGGGCAGATAAGCGTGCAGATCAATGACCTTCTCCTCCCGCTTCGACCTCACGTCTATGACCGAGACGTTGTCTGAGCGGCTATTCAAGCAGTAGAGCTTGCTGTAGTCATCACTCGCGAACATGCCGCCCGGAAAGAACCCCCTCAACGGTATGATCAGCGGCAGAAACCGCTCCTTATTCAAGTCATAGATGCTAACGAAGCCACGATCGGCATTCGACATATACAAGTAGTTGTCGCGGGGATGGTACACCAGCGAACTCGGGCATCCATAGGTCAACTGCCACGGCTCGAGCCCAATAGCTCTTGGCGCATCTCCAAGATCGATCACCTTCTTGAGCACGTCCTTCTCGGTATCCACTGCCAGCACGGCCTGCTCCGCACCAACAAACAGAGTGCGTGACGCCGAGTCGTAGGCAAACGGCCAATTGGGATAATTACCTTCCACGGACAATCCCGGTGAAGCAGCCCCGCTCAAAGTGATCGTCTTTTGAATACTGTAATCGCGAGCGCCTATGACGTGAATGACCACGTCCCCGAAGCGCACCCCGCCCAGCGCATACAGTTTCGGGCGATCAGGCAGTTCGTACGGCTTGGAGAGGAAGCCGCCGCCCGCCAGCTTGACGCACGCGCTGATCTGGAAGCTCGAAGTGTCAACCACCACGAGGGTGTCCGGTCGGGCTGGTTCTGCGGGCCACGGGATGGCGTAGATCTTCGTTTCATCGCGGGAGAGGAGAAAATCCCAGACGGCCGGGACCGGCATAGGCTGCGGAAGCCGATGGATTGCT
>VFZS01000082.1 GCA_016871095.1 Acidobacteriota bacterium | reverse complement strand
GCCTGGGTAACCTAGGACAACGGATTCGTACCGGAATCTGGCGCACTGAAAGGAGAATCGTAATGCTCAGATGCGTGGGGCTTCTGGTTACGCTGTTCGCGCTATCTGCCGCCGCGGAGGATGGCTACATCAAGGCCAGCGGAAAGCCCGGCGCGGCGGGGCTGTTCATTGACGGCAGCTACGTGGGCCCGGCCAGCCGCTTCACCGTGACGGAGAAGTACGCCGTGGCGGCGGGCGAGCACGAGGTCACGCTGAAGGACCCGCGCTACGAGGACTACACCACCAAGGTCACCATCCAGCCGGGCAAGACCGCCAAGGTCAAGTACAAAAGCTGCGGCGCATCGAGCCGGCCAAGCCGCCCTTCGGGCGGCTGCGCCTGGGCGGGGGCACCCCCGAGTCGTTTATCTCGGTGGCGGCCGGCGACATCGGAGCGGTGTACATCAACGATCGCTTCTTCGGTCACGTGGATGAGCTGAACAACGCCGGCGGGGGCATCCTGCTGAACCCGGGCACTTACAACGTCCGCATCTCCTCGATATCTTTCGGCGAGATCCGGCGCACCGTGACCGTCGAGGCCAGCAAGGTCACCGTCATTCCGTTGACCAAGTAAGCGCTTCACACGGTCAGGCGCACGCCGGCGAGCGAAAGCCTGATGAGCCGCCGGAGATCCCGGAGCCGGCCGCTCACTCTGCGGACTGCCCTTTTGCTCCGGTCACCCCCGCACGGCGTTCCAAAGCACTCAAGGCAAAGTCCGGCAGCAGCAGGCCGGCCAGACAGCCGGCGGCGGCCATCCAGTTGCGCTTGTCCGCCAGGAAGCCCCCGGGCCGGCGCCGGAAAGCCCACCATAGCAGACGGCAGGATTCCAGGAACTCGCGGTTCTCGTAGGCCAGGAAGGCCAGATAACGGTGCGTGTTGGCGGCGGCCAGACCTTCGACGGCGGCGACCTCGTCCGGCGCCAGCGCTCTCAGCTTCTCCAGCATCCGTTCCCAGTCGGTTCGCATGGCGCGCCAGTCCCGCGACATCTGACGCGGGTGCCGGCGGTACAGCGTGAGGGTTTCCTCGATGGCGCAAACGTTGTTCGGCCGCAGCAGCGCGACCCGCAGGAAGGCGTCCTGATCGAAGCACCGGCGCAGGTTGGGGTCAAACCATCCCACCCGGTCCAGCGCCTCGCGGCGGCCTACCACCGAGGAAGTGTTGCCGATGACGAAGTCGGCCAGCAGTTGGGAGAAAGACACACAACCCCGCCAGTGGCGGGTATGCAGGCTGAGAGGCTTGCCATCCTCGTCGATGAAGCGAGACCATGAGAAAGTCAGATCCACCGCCGGATGGGCCGCCATGAACTCGAGGTGTCGGGCCAACTTGTTATCCGTCCAGAGATCGTCGTGATCCAGAAAGGCGACACAAGCGCCGCGGGCAACGCGCCCTCCCGCATTGAGCGCCGCCGCCTGCCCCTGGTTGGCCTGGCGGATGACCCGGAGGCGGGGATCTCGTATACGCTCCAGCAGTTCCGGGGCGCCGTCGGTGGAGCCGTCGTCCACCACGATGAGCTCGAAATCCTGAAAGCTCTGGCGTTGCACTGATTCCAGGGTGGGGCGCAAGAAGGCGCCGGAATTGTACGCCGCCACGATGACGCTAACGGCGGGGGAACGGTTCATCGGTGGAGGGCTCTTCAGAACGCCCACTTCAGGGCGAGCTGCATCTGGCGCGCGCTGGTGCTAGTCTCGGTGATCCGCCCGGCGGAGCCGAGCCGCTGCAAGCTGCTGTCGAAAAGGAACAGGCCGGACGGTATCTTGAAATTCGGATGGTTGGTCGCGTTGAACGCCTCGATTCGCAAGCGCAGACTGTGACGATCGTTCCGCCAGAGCACCTTGTGCAGCGCCGCATCCAACGTGAACAGGCCGGGACCGGTGAGTGTTCCGCGCCCCAGGTTGCCATGAAAGCCCGCCTCCGGCAAGCTGAAGGCCAGGGGATCGAAGTACCGCACGGGATCACCCAGGATGATCCGGTCACCGGGTGTCCCAGCAAAGTCGGGACGCTGGCCCAGGTCTCCGCGGCTGGCCAACAAGCGGGCGCGGTCGAATCCCACGGAAGGCGCAAACGGGTTGCCGGTCGCGGCCTTGGCCAGCAGGTGCACCTCCCAGTCTCCCAGCGCCCGGCGGGCAGCGCCGTTCCCGCGGAAGGGAACCTGACAGGAGAGGTTGGCGTTGAACACCTGCCGCTGATCGAAGTCGGCGGGGCCGCGGTTCTGCCGGAAGTTGTACACCGTGGGGAGCAGGTCGGTGACGTCGTAGTCCGTCTGGAGCGAATTGGAGGTTTCGTCCAGGGTCTTGCCCCAGACGTAGTTGGCCTGGAATGCCAACCCGCCCCGCGACCGGCGTTCGATGCCGGCCGAAAGGGAATGGTGGAAGGAGTTGAACCGGGTGGCCCGCCAGGAGATCCCTGCGAAGGCCGGGTTCACCCGGATCCCGCCCGGAGGGAAGTAGAGGCGGCCGTCGGGGAGCACCTGGGGCTGCGTGGTGTTGATGTTGCCGATGACGCCCAGCAAGTGAACGCCCCGCGAGCCGGCGTATCCGAGCTTCACCACCAGGTGAGGACCCACTTGCCGCTCGATGCCGCCCTGGAACTGCGCGACATAAGGCTGGTTCACGTCGTAGGCCATGCCCTCCAGGGCGTTGGGCGGGGCCAGGTCGGCAATGGAAGCAATCAAGTCCGGGAACGAGGGTCGTGTGGCTGTGACCCGGTCGAAAAAGGGCGGCAGGCGGACACCGGGGACCACCACGTCACGCATGCCCAGCAGGTCGAAGAAGATACCCGCTCCGACGCGCACCGCGGTCCGGCCCGAGCCGAAGGGATCCCACGCCAGCGAAACTCGCGGCGCGAAGTTCGGCGCTCGCGGCCGCCGATAGATGTCCCCACCCACGGTTACTGTCCGGTCACTCTCGGGGTTGCGCAAGGTGGCAACCCTGCCGTGCGCCTCCGCCGGTGTTGAGGCGAATTCGTACCGCACACCCAGGCTCAAGCTAAAGCTGGAGCCGGCGCGGAACACATCCTGGAAGTAGGCAAAGAGCTGGCTCTGCCTCCACGCGCGGCCAACGTCGGAGCCGGGCCTGAGGACGTCTCCCGTCCGAGGGCGAGCCTCGAGGAGTTCCAGCAGCGAGGAGAACTGATAGTTCCCGATCGAACTGAGGTCGGCCACCTGGTTGAACTGGACCCGGCTGAATCCCGCTCCCGCCTGCAAGCCATGCTTGCCCCGGACGTGCACCAGGTCGTCATTCAGTTGGTAGTGGTTGAGGGTGTGCCGCCGGGGCCGCAGTCTGGCGATGTTTCCGCCGATATCCGCCAGCCCGGGCACAATGATCGACCCCAGCGGCAGGCCGGGCACGAAAGAGAGCGACGGCGGTATGTCGTCCCGCGTCTGGCCCAGCTCGGCGTTGCGAATGCGGCTGAAGGCCGTGCGGAAGGTGTGAATAGTGGCTGGGGAAACCAGGTGCTGCGCTTCGGTGTGGACGAACTGATTGCGACTCTCGGTGAAGAAGCGCCAGATGCTCAGGGGATCAGGCCCTCCGCGGTCGCCGCTGTCGAAGCTGTAGCGGCCGGAGAGGCGCAGGCCGGTGGAGGCGAGCACATCCAGTTTGCCGGCCAAGTAGTCCTCGCGCGTGGACTCCTGGGACTCGTTGATGAACTCGGCGGTTCCGTCACCGAAATCGCGGCCGTTCGGCAGCGGGTACAGGTCCAGGTAGGGCCGCACCTGCGGAGCTACCTGAACGGTTCGGACTGCGCCACCGGAACCCGGAAGCAACCCCCGGCGCGCGGCCTCGGTGGGCACAGTTGGGCGCACGGTGCGGGTCAGCGTTTCCCGCACGGCCTCATAGTTGACCATGTAGAAGAGCTGGTTCACCCGGATGGGGCCGCCCAGGGCCCCTCCAAACTGGTTCCGGCGCAGCGGCGGCATGCGCTCGTCGGGATCGTCAAAGAAGTTCCTGGCATCCAGGGCGCCATTGCGGAAGAAGTGATAGAGGCTTCCGTGGAGTTCGTTGGAGCCCGACTTGGTGACGGCCGTGAACACGGCGCCCACGCCCTTCCCGTACTCGGCACTGAATGGACTGGTGATGACCCGCAGCTCACGGACTCCCTCGACGCCCAGATGCACTCCTGCCGCGCTGGCGGCCACCGAAGCGGATGCATCGTTGACCAGGATGCCGTCCAGCAGGAAGCTGTTCTGGTTCGGGCGCATGCCGTGAACCGAGACCTTGATGCCTGGCCCGTGAACCACATTGCGGTCGGCCTGGCGGACCAGCAGCACGCCCGGCTGCTGGGTGGCCAGTTCATACAGATCCCTGCCCACCAGGGGTAAGGCTTCCAGTTCCTGCTGCTTCACCGAGCCGCCCCAGGCCGCCGGGTTGGCGCTGACCGGCGACGCCTCCGCGACCACCACCAGCCGGTCCCGCATCTCTCCCAACTGCAAGGTGAAGTCCACACGGACCGCCGCCCCGGCCTCCAGCTCGACACCTCCGCGGACCTGTTCGCGGAATCCGGGATGGGAGACCACTACATCGTATGTACCTGGGGCCAGGCGAGGCGCCTGATAGTGGCCCTCGGCGTCAGAGCCGACCTCGCGGCTGGCCGACGTTCCGGCTTCCGTGATCCGCACCGCCGCCCGGGGCACGGTGGCCCCGCTGGGATCGCGAATAGTCCCTTCAACGACTCCGGTGGTTTGGCCATGAAGGCCCGCGGCCGTCGCCGCCAGAAACGCCAGGATCAGCTCTCGCCCGCGCATGCTACGCCTTCCAAGGGATGAGACGCTTCTCCAGGTGTCGCAATCCATAGTGCAACAGGCCCCCTAGAGCAGCAGTGAGAAACACAGCCAGGTACAAGCGGTCCGTAGTCAGCGTCTGCCAGGACATCCAGATCATGCTCCCGAGGCCGTTGGAAGAGCTGACCAACTCCACCGTCACAGCCACCACCAGCGACCTGCCCAGGGCCAGGCGGAGCCCGGTGAAAACGTAAGGCAGACAAGCCGGCAGGTAGACGCTGCGGAACAGCGCCATCCGGCGCGCCCCGTAGTTGACCGCCATTTCCACGAAGACCCGCTCGAGATTGCGCACCGCGTCCAAGGCGTGCATGGCGGTGATGGTGAAGCTGGCCGCGGCGATCAAGACGGTTCGCGCGGCCTCGCCCACGCCCAGCAACAGCATGAGCATAGGAAACAGGCTCAGCTTGGGAGTGGAGTAAATCGCCGAAATGATCGGCTCGAGTGTCTGCCGGACCCTGGGCGCCACGCCCATGAGCAACCCGATCCCGAGTCCGGGCGCCGCGCCAGCCAGAAATCCCGCCGCCATGCGCGCGAGAGTGGCGCGCACGTGCCCGGGCAGCTCCCCGCTCAGCGTCATCTGGGCGGCCGAAGCCAGCATCTTCGAAGGAGGCGGGAAGAACAACGGATCCGCCGCTCCCGCCCACGCCAGCGCCTGCCACAGGATCAACACCGAAACCGGCAACCACAGTTTCCAAGCCAGTTGTGTCATCTCTGACCCCCGTTGCCCCGGCCCAGCCGCCGCAAGGCTTCCTCCACGTAACACGCTTCAATGAGCGCCGCGGCGTCCACCCTGGCCGGGACGAACCTCTTGCTCACCGCCCAGTCAGCGTAGCGCTGCACACTGGAGACATCCACCCGGCCGTCGCTGCTGAAGAACTGGCGGCATGCGGACCGAGCGGCCGCGGGATCGGCGCGGGTGGCCAGCGCCAGTTGATCGAAAGCCCGGGGCGTCTTCCCGGATTCGAACGCCTCCACTCCGCGCAGGTAAGCCTCCAGGAAACGCACGCCGGTTGCCGCATCTTGGCCCAGCAAGCGAGGTCCGTAGATCACGAAGGTGAACTGGAAATTGGGCAAGAAATCCGCGACGCTGGGGCCCCGCACGAAATCGGCGGTGGTGAATGCCTGGTCGTTCTCGAAGGCGCCCCAGACCAGCGCGTCGATCTTGCCGCCGGCGAGAGCGGCGGCGCCTTCGGCGCCTCGCATCGTAAGAACCTGCAACTCGCCGGCGTTCAGGCCCGCGGACGCCAGGTAGAGGTCCAGGAAGAACGCCGTCACGCTGGTCGTCCCGGTTACCACCACCCGTTTCCCCTTCAGCAGCCGGATATCCCGCAGCCCGTTGGGGAAGGCGCGCCGGTGGCCCCAGATCGTGCCTGCTGTTGCACAGCCCGGTGTGAGGATGTCTCTGCCCGCCACGATCCGCACGCGCGCGCCCTGGGTAACCGCATTGATGAAAGCGGGACTGGCGGTTCCGAAGACCACGTCCAGTTGCCCGCCCGCGAGCAACGGTATCATCTGAGGGGAGTCCGGCAACTGGCGGATGTCCAGCTCCAGGCCGGCCTCCTTGAAGAACCCCAGCTCATCGGCCAGATATACCGGGGCCAGGGCAAAGCGCGGGATCATGGAAACCCGCACCTTCCGGGGCATGGAGCCGCTCTTCCTGCCGCAGCCGGAGGCGCCGGCTGCCAGGTATGCCAGCAGCCTTCTACGATTCATGTGGTCTACCGGAGCCCAGCAGACGCAGGGGCAGCATCTTACCCCTGGCGGTGGCCACCGGGTCTTGCTGCACCACCGCTACCACATCGGCGTCCCGCCAGAGGCGCGAGGCGATTTGCCCGCCGTGCATGCTCCGCAACTCGCGCAGAAAGCAATCCCTGACCTCCGCGAGGGAGGATACCGCCAGCCTCCGGCTGACGCGCAGCGTCACACGCGCTTGGTGATGGCCGTCGTGCTCCGCCAACTGGTAGTCTGCCGGGCAGCCTCCGAACCGCCTCGGCAACACGTCCTCCAGGATTCGCACCACGTCGCTGCCCACCAGCGTCACGCCGTGACCAGTCAGCTTGCCGAAGCTGCTGATCTCACGAACCACCTGAGTGAACCCAGCCCTCGCGAAGGTGCAGTCACAGGAGGCGGTTGCGAGCACGCCGCTGTCGTCCATCTCGGCGTTGATCAAGACGTGAGGGGCGTAAGGCAGCAACGTGGTGAAAAGCAACGAATCCACCAGTGTGTCCGAGAGAGGCGCGGGCCGCCTATGGCTGATAACGGCAACCGCATCCGAGAACAGGTGAACGCAGTCGCCGCTGGTCAATTGCCGGCAGGCGTGGCCAATGGACCCAATCTCGCTGACAGCGTACCGCGGAAAGACCGCAGCGCCCACGGACTCGATGGTGCGCCGCTTGGCATCGGTCAGGGTCTCGCCCCCGACCAGGAACAGGGCGCCGCTGATGTCCAGGCCCTTTTCCGCGGCCGCGGCCGCCACCCGCACAGCCGGGCTGGCATAGCTGTTGAGGATGCAGGCAATCCCCTCCCGCTGCCGCTGGGCGATCCAGAATGCCACCGGGGAGAAATCGTTGGCGGGCAAGTCCACCGGAAACGGGATGCGCAGTCCCCACAGCCGCGCCAGGGCCACCAGGCCGTGCGTCGCCAGCCCGTAGTGGGCTGAATCCAGCGACCGTACGACCGGCGTGAACCAGCGCTCCACGCAGCAGCCCAGCCGCGCGAAGCTGATGACGTTGAGAAGCCCGTCGCTGGCGGGCAGTATGGGCTTGAGTTGGACGTAACGCCGCGCGGCCAGTCCAAACTCCCGCATGGCCAGGGCGTGATAGGCCTCCCCGTGGAGGCGGGCTGGGACGCTCCTGCGCGTCCGCGTCGGCGCGCCGGAACTGCCTCCGGTGAAGCCTTCCATTCCACCTTTCACCAGCGGGTTGCGGAAACTCGCCTCGTGCCACGGGATCTCCCGGTTCGACCGCACGATCGCCTTCCTTCCCTTGAATTCGTCGTGAGCCAGGTAGACACCCTGCCGGTGAAGAGAACCTAGGGTAGCCTCGACGCCATTCCGCTGCACCGCCTCCGCCAGGTCCTGGTAGCCGCAGCCCGCCAGCCGGAGCATCTGGTGGTAGGGGTTAGCGGGATCGGCGAAAACCGTCCGCCGGACCAGCTCGAGGAAGTGCTGTTCCCGGTTGGCCATCTGCCGGCGGATCAGCCCGTCCGGATCCGGGTGCGGCGGAGAGCGGAGCAATCGAATCTGCCCGGAGATCATCCGCGACAAGTAGCGGGCCCGGCTCGACAGGCTGCTCATGTGGGGCGGCCCTCTGCGCCGCGGCTCGGGGCCTTCACGGTCCGGTCCAGCTTTGCCCAGATGCGCCGCTTCAGCGCCAGCAACTGCTCATCCAAAGTGACGGTGGTCTCTCGCGGGCGCGGGAAGGGGACCCTGAACTCGGCCACCACCGCGCCGGGCTGCGCGCTCAGGACCAGGATGCGATCGCTCAGCAGAATAGCTTCGTCCACGTCATGCGTGACGAATATCACGGACCGGTGTTCCTGTTCCCAGATGGCCAGCAGCTCCTGCTGGAGACCCGCGCGGGTCTGGGCGTCCGCGGCCGCAAACGGTTCGTCCATCAACAGCAGCGAGGGTTCGCTCAGGAAGCTGCGGATAACCGCTACGCGCTGCTTCATGCCGACCGACAATTGGTGCGGGTATGCCCGCTCGCGACCGGCCAGGCCGAACCGCTCCAGCATCGCCCGTGCCCGCCCTTCCCGCTCCCGCCGGCCCACGGCCTGCATTTCCAGCCCAAATGCGGCGTTCTCCAGGACCGTCATCCAGGGGAAGAGGCTGTTTTCCTGGAACACCAGCAGGGCTCGCTGGGCCTGGTCGCCAGGAAGGGTGATTCGCTCCACGACTCCGCCGGTGGGTTCCTGCAATCCGGCCAGCACTCGGAGCAGCGTCGTCTTGCCACATCCGCTCGGGCCGACCACCGCCAGGAACTCTCGCTCCCGGGTCTCAAAGCTCACGTCAGCCAGGGCACAGACGGACGTGCCGTTCGCTGTGTATGTAACTCCCATCTTGGCGCAACGCACCCTCACTGGCCTAACCTAGGCGACCCGTCAGAACCGACGAGCCTACCAGTTTACAGTTTCCGCGCCCGCCTCCGCCACCGCAGCGCAGTACGCCGCTGGTGTTAAGATGAACCGGATGCCGCCGGGGTCGCGACGCTACGCCATCACGCTGGGCCTTGTTCTACCCGCAGTTGGCCTCGGCGGGTTGGTGTATGCGTCGGTCGAGCGCATTCCCGCTGCGGTCACCGCCGCGCTGCTGGCGGCGGTGCTGATCGAGGCGGCCTTCTACCTGGCGCCGGGCTTCGCCGAACTACGGCAGGCCCTGGAAGCGCGATGGAGTCCTCGCCGGCTGGCTCTACTGATGACCACCGGCGCTGCCCTGCCCTATCTGGTCTACGCCCTCCCCACCGGCCAGTTCCGTTTCGTGGCGCTGGCCCAGTTGCTGGCGCTGGCGGCGGTGGTCTGCTTCTGGTATGCGTGCCTGCCCAGACGCCCGGTGGTGGACCTGGTTTTCGTGGGGGTGGTAGCCGCGGTGGTCCTCAGCAGAGTGTTCGCGCGGATCTACCTCAGTCCGGCGCCCCCGCTGCGGGTGGACTTCCTCGGCCAGTTGATGTGGATACGTACCGGCGCGCTGAGCGTGCTGGCCATCCGCCACACCGGCGAGATCGGCTTTGGCTTCTGGCCGGCCTGGCGCGAGTGGTGGATCGGCGCGCGCTACTTCCTGTGCTTCATCCCTGTGGGGGCGGCGCTGGGACTGGGATTGGGATTCGTCTCCTTCCAACCCGTGCAGGCGGCCTGGTGGCAGATCCTCCTGCTGGCCGCGGGCACGTTCGCCGGAATGTTGTGGGTGGTGGCGCTGGCGGAGGAGTTCTTCTTCCGCGGGCTACTGCAAGACTGGCTCAGTAAGTGGCTGCGAAGCCGCTGGGCGGGGCTGGCCGCAGCCTCGGTGGTTTTCGGCCTGGCGCACCTGCCGTTTCGCGGGTTCCCCAACTGGCGCTTCGCCATCATCGCCGCGGTGGCGGGCGTCTTTTACGGCCTGGCGTTCCAGAAATCCGGGAGCATCCGCGCCGCCATGGTGGCGCATGCCCTGGTGAACACAGCGTGGCGGCTGCTGTTCCGGTGAGCGTAGAATTGGGGTATGAGCGTTAAGACGCTGATCACCGTCGAGGAACTGGCGCACCTGCCCGACGACGGCCGGCGCTACGAGCTCGATGAGAGGGAGCTGATCACCATGGCGCCGGCTTCGGAAGGACACGGTGGACTTGCGGCCGAGGTATTGGGGGTGCTCAGGAATTACGTCAAGGAGCACTCGCTCGGCCGGGTCTTCTCGTCGGACACCGGCTTCCGGCTGGCTGACGACACCGTGCGCGCTCCCGACGTGGCCTTCGTGCGCAAGGAGCGGCTCACCGGCCGCTGGATGTTCTTCCAGGGCGCGCCCGATCTGGCGGTCGAGGTCTTCTCCCCCACCGATTCGGTGGCGCAGTTGATGCGCAAGGTGCAGCAGTACTTGCGGGCCGGATGCCACACTGTGTGGGTGGTGTACCCGGAGACGCGGCAGGTGCACGTGCTGGAAGCCAGCGGCAGCGACCGCATCCTCGAGGCCGCCGACCAGCTTGAAGCTCCCGAGCTGCTGCCCGGCTTTGCGGTCACCGTGGCCGCGCTGTTTGAATAGGCGGCCCTACGCCGCTTCCAGGGCCTGCTCGAAGTCGGCCAGGAGGTCGCGCCAGTCCTCGATTCCCACCGAGACGCGCACCAGGGCGTCAGTGACGCCGCACAGCTCCAGTTCCTCTTCGGACATGCCGGAGTGGGTGGTGGTTCTGGGATGGCAGGCCAGCGTCTCGACCCCGCCCAATGACACGGCGTTGTGGGCCACCTTCAGGCCGCGCAGGAAGCTGAAGGCGCCCTGACGCCCGCCCTTCAGCTCCATCGAGAACATGGCGCCGGGGAAGGCGCACTGCGCCAGCCGGATCTTGATCTGATCGGCGTCGTCGAACAGGGTGGGGTAGTGCACTTTGACCACCTTGGGGTGCTCGACCAGCCGCTCGGCGATGCGCTGCGCATTCTTGCTCTGCCGGTTCATGCGCAGCGACACGGTGGGCAGGCGGCCGTCCAGCATCCAGCACTCGTCGGGCTGGAGGATGTTGCCGAACATGATGCGGTGGGCGAGGAGCTTCTCGATGAGGGCCGGATCCTTGGCCAGGGCCACCCCGGCCAGCATGTCACTGAAGCCGGACAGGTACTTGGTGGCCGAGTACAGAACCAGGTCGGCGCCGAGCAACAGGGGATGCTGAAAGGCCGGCCCCAGAAACGTGTTGTCCACCAGGAGCAAGGGGCGGTCCGGGTGCTCGGCCGCGACGCCGGCGGCGCGGGCGATGTCGGTCATCACCATGGTGGGGTTGGCCGGAGTTTCAATGAAGACCACGCGCAGGTTCCGGGCCTTCCGGATGGCCTCGTCCAAAGCCGCGCCCTGGCCCGCGGGCACGCCCACGGCGCGCATGCCGAGCGGCTCGATGAAATCGTGGATCAGGTGGATAGTGCCGCCGTAGGCCGGCAGCGTGTAAACCAGCGTATCGCCGTGCCGCAGAAAGCTGAGGAAGGCGGTCATGATGGCGGCCATGCCGGAGTTGAACACGGCGGCCTCGCGCGCGCCGGGCTCCAGCGGAACGATCTGGTTCTCGAGGATTTCGGCGTTGGGGTGGTTCAGGCGCGAGTAGATCAGCTCGACGTTTTCGGCGGGCTCCGGCCGGACCTTGCCCAGGGCCACGGCGAAGGCGCGCTCGGCGGCCTCGGGCGTCGAGAAGACGTAGGTCGAGCTGCGGAACACCGCCGGCCGGGCCGAGCCTACCGACAGCGCGGGATCGTAGCCGCGCGTCAGCACTTCGGTGGGGGGACGCAGCAGGTGAGAACCGACTGTGCGATAGGGCATCAGAACCTCCCATCCGAGTGTACCGCCAGGGCGCGAGTGCGTAAAATGAATTCTCATGGCAAGACTCGGTTTCCTCGGCTTGGGCCTCATGGGCTACCCGATGGCCCGCAATCTGATTCGCGCCCAACACCAGGTGGGGTTGTGGTCGCGCACGGCGGCGAAGGCCCGCCAACTGGCCGAACAGGAGGGCGGGGAGTGCCGCGAGACGCCCCGCCAAGTGGCCGAGTCCGCCGAGTGCGTATTCTTGTGCGTGGGCAACACGGCCATGTCCGAAGAGGTCATCCTGGGCCCCGGTGGTGTAGTCGAGGGCGCCCAGCCGGGCTCTGTGGTGGTGGACACCAGCACGGTGTCGCCCTATCGCAGCCGCTGGATCGGCGAAGCGCTGGCCCGGCGGGGGATTCACCTGGTGGACGCCCCCTGCACCGGGTCGATACCCGGCGCTGAGAAGGGGGCGCTCACCTTCATGGTGGGTGCGGAGGGGGCGGTGTTCGAGCGTGTGCGGCCCTTCTTGGAGCCACTCGGACGCCAGATCTACCACTGTGGCGGACCGGGGATGGGCCTGCACGCCAAGGTGACTCAAAACCTGATTCTTTCCAACATCTTACAAGCCTTCTGCGAAGGCATGGTGCTCGCCGCC
>VFZS01000081.1 GCA_016871095.1 Acidobacteriota bacterium | reverse complement strand
CACTCGACCGAGGGCAGCGGGGAGAGGACCTTGCGGAGGACCCAGACGCGGTTGAGTTCTTCCTTGGGCTGGAGCAGCTCCTCTTTGCGGGTGCCGCTCTTGTTGATGTCGATGGTGGGAAACACCCGCTTGTCCACCAGGCGGCGGTCCAGGTGGATCTCCAGGTTGCCGGTGCCCTTGAACTCCTCGAAGATCACGTCGTCCATGCGGCTGCCGGTGTCGATCAGGGCGGTGGCGATGATGGTGAGCGAGCCGCCTTCCTCGATGTTGCGGGCCGCGCCGAAAAAGCGCTTGGGGCGCTGGAGGGCGTTCGAGTCCACGCCGCCGGAGAGCACCTTGCCGGAGGGCGGCACGATGGTGTTGTAGGCCCGGGCCAGCCGGGTGATGGAGTCCAGCAGGATCACCACGTCGCGCCGGTGCTCGATCAGCCGCTTGGCTTTCTCGATGACCATCTCGGCCACCTGCACGTGCCGGGAGGCCGGCTCGTCGAAGGTCGAGCTGATGACCTCGCCCTTGACCGAGCGCTGCATGTCGGTGACTTCCTCGGGGCGCTCGTCGATGAGCAGCACGATCAGGATGATCTCGGGGTGGTTGGCGGTGATGGAGTTGGCGATGGACTGGAGCAGCATGGTCTTGCCGGTGCGCGGGGGCGATACGATCAGCCCGCGCTGCCCCATGCCGATAGGCGTCAGCAGGTCCATGACCCGGCCCGAGTAGTTCTCCCGGATGGTCTCCAGACGGATGCGCCGGTTGGGGTAGAGCGGCGTCAGGTTGTCGAAGAAGATCTTGTTGCGCGCCTCTTCCGGGGGCTCGAAGTTGATGGCGTCCACCTTGATGAGGGCGAAGTAGCGCTCGCCCTCCTTGGGCGGGCGGATCTGCCCGCTGACGGTGTCGCCGGTGCGCAGGTCGAAGCGGCGGATCTGGGACGGCGAAACGTAAACGTCGTCCGGGCCGGGCAGGTAGTTGTACTCGGGCGCCCGCAGGAAGCCGAAGCCGTCGGGCAGACACTCGAGCACGCCTTCGGAGAAGATCAGCCCGGACTTCTCGGCCTGGGCTTGCAGGATCTTGAAGCTGAGCTCCTGTTTGCGCAGCCCGCTAACGCCGCTCAGGCCCAGGTCCTTGGCGATCTGGTTCAACTGCTGGATGCTCATGTCCTTGAGCGCCACCAGATCCAGGGCAAGGGAAGCGGTGGGGCCGTTCTTCATGTGTCTGCCGCCTTCGCCCGGTCTCTTCTTGTGGGTGGGAGGGGGAGGCGCCGCTTGCGCCTGGGGTTGTGGGGGTTTTTCCTCTTGGGGGAGAGCCGGCGGGGTGGCCGTCTGCTCCGGGTTTTCGATTTCGTCTGCCACGTTTGCCTCACTGTCCGGCCGCCTGGGGCCGGTGGAATTCATTCCGCCCGCATCCGGCCGGAAGCCACGGCCAGGTGGGTTCACTCCGCCGCGCGAGCGTGGGGGACTACTGCGTCCGTTGTTCCTCGCCGGTTTGCGCCGGTATGGCGACCGGCGCCTCCAGCGGCAGCGCCGGAAGCTCCCGCTCCAGCGCGATCTTGAGCACCTCGTCCATGCTCTCGACGAAGTGCAGCTTCATCTGGTTGCGCACGGTTTCCGGAATATCCGGAAGATCCTTCTCGTTGTCCCTGGGCAGGACGGCCTGGAAGACGCGGTGGCGGTGCGCCGCCAGCAGCTTCTCCTTGAGGCCTCCGATGGGCAGCACCTTGCCGCGCAGGGTGATCTCGCCGGTCATGGCCACGTCGCAGCGCACCGGGATCTTGGTCAGCGCGCTGACGATGGCGGTGGCGATGGTGATCCCCGCCGAGGGGCCGTCCTTGGGGATGGCGCCCTCGGGCACGTGCACGTGGATGTCCAGGTGACGGTAGAAATCCCGCGGCAGGCCCAGCGCCTGCGCCCGCGAGCGGATGTAGCTCATGGCCGCCTGGGCCGACTCCTGCATCACGTCGCCCAGCTTGCCGGTGGTGGTGAGCTTGCCCTTGCCGTCCATGATGATGGCTTCGGCGCCCAGGATCTGCCCGCCCACCTCGGTCCAGGCCAGGCCGGTGGCGGTTCCCACCTCATTCTTCTTCTCGGTCTCCAGGTCGCGGAACTTGACCGGACCCAGGAACTCCCCGACGTTGTCGGTGCGCACCACCACCTGCGCCGGCGTTTCCTTGGTCCTGGCGGTGCGCGCGTTGACCACGCGGCGCGCCACCTTGCGGCAGATGTTGCCGATCTCCCGCTCCAGGTTGCGCACGCCGGCCTCCCGGGTGTAGTGCCGGATCAGCGCCAGGATGCCCTCGTCGGTGAACTGGAGTTCCTTCTCGGCGGGGCCGGTCTGCTTCCTCTGCTTGAGCACCAGGAAGCGCTTGGCGATCTCCAGCTTCTCCAGCTCCGTGTAGCCCGACAGCCGGATGACTTCCATGCGGTCCTGCAAGGCCGGCGGCACGGTGTGCAGCACGTTGGCGGTGCAGATGAAGAACACCTGGCTGAGGTCGTACTCGACGTCCAGGTAGTGATCCACGAACATGTAGTTCTGTTCCGGATCCAGCACCTCCAGCAGCGCCGCCGAGGGATCGCCCCGGAAGTCCATGGACATCTTGTCCACCTCGTCCAGCATGAAGACCGGGTTGCGCGTGGCGGCCTTCTTCATCATCTGGATGATCTGCCCGGGCAGCGCCCCGATGTAGGTGCGCCGGTGCCCGCGGATCTCCGCCTCGTCCCGCACCCCGCCCAGCGACAGGCGGATGAACTTGCGCCCGGTGGCCCGGGCGATGGACATCCCCAGCGAGGTCTTGCCCACTCCGGGCGGCCCCACGAAGCACAGAATCGAGCCCTTGGGATTCTTCACCAGCCGCCGCACGGCCAGAAACTCGAGGATGCGCTCCTTGATCTTGTCCAGCCCGTAGTGGTCCTCCTCGAGCACCTTCTGGGCGTGGTTGAGGTCCCGTATTTCCTTGGACTTCAGCTTCCAGGGCACCGCCAGCAGCCACTCCAGATAGTTGCGCGAGACGGTGGATTCGGCCGACATGGGCGGCATGTTCTCCAGCCGCTTCAGCTCGGCGCTGGCCTTCTCGAAGGCGTCCTTGGTCATGCCCGCGGCTTCGATCTTCTTGCGCAGCTCGTCGAACTCGCTCTTCTCGCCGCGGCCCAGCTCCTTCTGGATGGCCTTGATCTTCTCGTTGAGGTAGTACTCCTTCTGGGCCCGCTCCATCTGCCGCTTGACGCGGCCCTGCACGGTGCGGTCGAGGTTGAGCTTCTCGATCTCGATGTCCAGCATCTCGGCGATGCGGGTGAGCCGGTCCACGGGGTCGAAGATCTCCAGCAGGTCCTGCTTCTCCTCGATGGTGAGCTGGAGGTTGGCCCCCACGGTGTCGGCCAGCTTGCTGACATCGTCCACCCGGATGGCGGCAATCATGGTCTCGTAGTTGAGGTTCTGGCTGAGCTTGATGTACTGCTCGAACAGGGAGCCCACCCGGCTGACCAGGGCCTCCAGTTGCGGACCGGCCTCGACCTTGAACTGCTGGGTGCGCACCACGGCCCGGAAAAAGCCCTCCTCTTCGCCCACCGAGAGGATGCGCCCGCGCTCGACGCCCTCCACCAGCACCTTGATGTTGCCGTCCGGCTGGCGCAGGCTCTGCACGATGCTGACGATGGTGCCCACCGGGTAGATCTCCTCGGGGCGCGGCTCATCCACCGAGGCGTCGTGCTGGGTGGCCAGAAAGATCCTCTTGTCGGAAGCCAGGGCTTCCTCCAGAGCGCGCACGCTGGACTCCCGTCCCACCACGAAGGGGGTCATCATGTGGGGGAAGATGACCACGTCGCGCACCGGCATCATCGGCAAGCGCTTGGTTTCGGACTTGTCCTTGGAAGTCAGCATGGTCAGATTTCAACCGGGGACGGGGCCGCAGGCGGCTGCTTCTACTCTGGAGTGTACCACGACTTCCTAGGTAGGGTAAGCCTCCAGGCTGGCCTTTCCAGACAAGACGGGAGTCTTATCCTGCTACCCCGCCTTCTCCAGCAGCGCCAGGTTGATCTTGCGCGCCATGACCATCTCCCGGGTGACCACGAACTCCCGCACCTTCTTGTAGGAGGGCAGGTAGTACATCAGATCCAGCATCAGGTCTTCCAGGATCATGCGCAGCCCGCGGGCGCCCACCTTGCGCTCCATGGCCAGGGAGGCAATGGCGTCCAGCGCGTCGTCGGTGAAGCGCAGGCGAACGCTCTCGAAATCGAACAGCTTCTGATACTGCCGGACGATGGCGTTGCGCGGCTTGGTCAGGATCTGGATCAGGGCGTCCTTGTCCAGCTCCTGGAGCACGCCCACGATGGGCAGGCGTCCCACGAACTCGGGGATGAAGCCGAACTTGATCAGGTCCAGGGGCTGGACCTGCTCGAGCAGGTCCACGTCGCGGCGGCCGCAGGCGCCGGCGGCGCCTTCGCGCTGGCGCTCCTCGGGTCCCAGGAACCCGATGGTCTTGCGCCCGGCGCGCCGCGCGATCACCTTCTCCAGCCCCACGAACGCCCCGCCGCACAGGAACAGGATGTTGGTCGTGTCAACGGCCGTGAATTCCTGATGGGGGTGTTTGCGCCCGCCCTGCGGCGGCACGTTGGCCACCGTCCCTTCCAGGATCTTCAGCAGGGCCTGCTGCACGCCTTCCCCGGAAACGTCCCGGGTGATGGAGGGGTTCTCGTCCTTGCGGCTGATCTTGTCGATTTCGTCGATATAGATGATCCCCTGCTGGCAGCGTTGCACGTCCCAGTCGGCGTTCTGCAGCAGCCGCAGGATGATGTTCTCGACGTCCTCGCCCACGTAACCGGCTTCCGTCAGGGTAGTGGCGTCCACGATGGCGAAGGGCACATCCAGGATGCGGGCCAGGGTCTGCGCCAGCAGCGTCTTGCCCGAGCCGGTAGGCCCGATCAGCAGGATGTTGGACTTGCTGACCTCCACTTCCGAGCCGCGCTGCTTGCTCATGTGGACGCGCTTGTAGTGGTTGTAGACCGCCACCGCCAGTTTCTTCTTGGTGGCCTCCTGCCCGACCACGTACTGGTCCAGGTAGCCCTTCAGCTCCAGAGGCTTGGGCAGCTTGTGCGGCGCGGCGTAGGGCGACTCGCCCCGGTCATCCTCCAGGATCGAGTTGCACACCGAGATGCACTCATCGCAGATGTAGGCGCGGGGAAACTCGCTGGGGGAGGAGATCAGCTTCCCGACCGCATCCTGGCTCTTGTGACAGAAGGAGCAGCGCAAAGGCTCCTCAAGCCGCTTCACAAACTGACCCCTTGATGGTTCACCTGGCTAGCCGCCGGCATGGTGGGCTTCCGCTCCCATTATCCCCCGGAACCGGGTTCCGTAGCAATCCCCCAGAAGGTGTGAAGGAATCTCCGGCCCAACCGCTCGCTTACGCTCGCGGCTCGGCAAGTGCCTGCACGCGTAAGGAGATGCCACCGAGCCACGACCGGCAGGGAGTGGTCTTGGGCGATTATTTCACGGGTTCGCGGTTGCCGGGGACAGACGGAAGCGTCCCCGCTACTGGGCCGTCTTGCGGGCGTGCTCGAACAGCAGGTTGAGGGTCTTCTCGGTGCGGATGCGGGAGGCGATGCGGCCCAAGGCGCCTTCCTTCTCCAGGCGCGCGCGGACGGCGGCCGCCGGCTGCCGTTCCTGCCGGGCGATGCGGTTAACTTCGCGGTCCACCTCGTCGTGGGTGGCGATGATGCTCTCGGCATCCGCGATCCGGCTCAGCAGCAGCGAAGCCTTCACCTCCCGGACGGCGCGGTCACGCTGGGATTCCTTCACCTTCTCCCAATCCACGCGGACCGTCCTGGGATCCACGCCCTGGGCGGCCAAATTGGACAACTGCCGCTCCACCAGGGCCTCGATCTGCCGCTCGACGTAGGCCTCTGGCACCGGGAACTCGTGCCGGTCCACCAACTGGTCGATCAGGGCGTCCTTGGCCGCCCGCTGGGCCACCACCTGACGCTCGAAGAACACGCTGCGGCGCACCGCCTCGCGCAGTTCCTCGACGCTCTGGTGCTCGCCCAGGTCGCGGGCGAACTCGTCATTGAGTTCGGGCAGCTCCTTGCGGCGGATGCCCTTCAGCCGGGCGTGGAAAACCACTGCCTGGCCCGCCAGCCGGGCCTCCCCGTAATCCTCCGGGTAGGAGACCTCGAACTGTGTCTCCGCCGGCGGCGTCAGGCCGCGCAGGTTCTCGCTGAAACCCGGCAGGGTGTCTGGATCGCCGATGCGCACCACCACCTCATCCTGGCGGACGGGCGGGCCGGAGATGCCCGAGACGCTCTCCAGGGCCACCACCGCGTAATCCCCATCCTCGACCGGCCGGGGATCCACGTTGAAGTACTCCGCCTTCTGCTCGCGGATCTCCTCCAGCCGCTGGCGGACGTCCTCGTCGCTCACTTCCGGATCCTGGTAGGAGACGGTGAGACCCTTGTACTCCTTCAGCTCGAAGCTGGGCGCGACTTCGAACTCCGCCTTGAAACGCATGGGCTGGCCCGGCTCGAAGTGCACATCGGTGATGTCGGGGACGCTGGCCACCACCAGGTTCTGCTCTTCGGCGCGCTTCCAGAAGTGCGCGCCCACCAGCTTGCGGACCACCTCTTCGCGCACGTCCTCGGCGTAGCGCCGCAGGATCATCTCGGCCGGCGCCTTGCCGGGGCGGAAGCCTGGCAAGCGCACCTTCCGCCGGATGGCGGCCACCGCCTGCTGGACCTCGGCGTCCACCTCGGCGGCGGGGACGTGCACCTCCAGCGTCTGCTTCAATCCGTCAGCCAATCCAGCACCTCGTGTACACAGCTTGTAGCCTGTGGCTAGTAGCCTGTAGCTGGTGGCCTGGGGCTTGAAGTCTGCCGGCTCCGTGCGTGCCTACAAGCCACAAGCTACAAACTACGAGCCTTCCTACGTCCCCTCCGACCAGCTTGTCAGGTACTGCTCCTGCTCCAGCGTCAGACGGTCGATCTTGACCCCCATGCACTCCAGCTTGAGGCGGGCCACCTTCCGGTCGATGTCCTCCGGCACCGGGAAAACGGTCTTCTCCAGATCGGCTTGCTGCTTGACCAGGTACTCGACGGCCAGCGACTGGTTGGCAAAGCTCATGTCCATCACCGAGGCGGGATGGCCCTCCGCCGCGGCCAGGTTGATGAGGCGGCCTTCGCCCAGCACGTACAGGCGGCGCCCGTCGCGCAGGGCGAACTCCTCGACGAACTCCCGCACCGGGCGGCGCGTGGAGGCCATCCGCGCCAGCGCCTCCAGGTCGATCTCCACGTTGAAGTGGCCGGCGTTGCACAGGATGGCGCCGCTCTTCATGCGCTCGAAGTGGTCCTTGGTGATCACGCTCTTGTTGCCGGTCAGGGTGACGAACAGGTCGCCCGTCTCGGCGGCTTCCAGCAAGGACATCACCCGGTAGCCATCCATTAACGCTTCCAGGGCCTTGATGGGGTCCACTTCGGTGACGATGACGCTGGCGCCCATGCCCCGGGCGCGCATGGCCACGCCGCGCCCGCACCAGCCGTAGCCCGCTACCACCACGCTCAGCCCCGCCAGCAGGATGTTGGTGGCCCGCACGATGCCGTCCACGGTGCTCTGGCCGGTGCCGTAGCGGTTGTCGAACAGGTGCTTGGTCATGGCGTCGTTGACGGCGATGACCGGATAGCGCAGCACCCCGTCCTTGGCCATGGCGCGCAGCCGGATGACGCCCGTGGTGGTTTCCTCGGTGCCGCCCAGCACGCCTTCCAGCAGTTCCCTGCGGCTGGTGTGCAGCGCGGTCACCAGGTCGCAGCCGTCGTCCATGGTGACTTGCGGCCGGTGATCGGCCGCCGCGGCGATGTGCGCGTAATACTGCTCGTTGCTCTCACCCTTGATGGCGAAGACCGGAATTCCGTAGTCCCGCACCAGGGTGGCCGCCACGTCGTCCTGCGTGGAAAGCGGATTGGAGGCGCACAGCACCGGAAGCGCCCCGCCGTCGCGCAGGGTCATCATCAGGTTGGCGGTCTCGGTGGTAACGTGCAGGCAAGCCGAGATGCGCACCCCGGCCAGCGGCTGCGTCTTGATGAACTGCTTGCGGATGGTCTGCAGCACCGGCATGGATTGGAAGGCCCACTCCACCCGGCGCTTGCCCACCTCGGCCAGCGACAGGTCTTTCACATCACTCGCAATGGAAGGTTGAAGATTATCGGGCATGCACTCTCCGTCTGTTCGTGTAGCGTTCCCCAGGCTGCCCCGGGCAGCCCACCCCGCGTTCCTCGATGGTCGGTCTCATCCCCGGGCGGCCGCGGCGGCCAGCCCCGCCTGCTCGCGCAGGGCCTTGGCCTTGTTGGTGGCCTCCCAGGTGAAACTCTTCTCCGTGCGGCCGAAGTGGCCGAAAGCGGCCGTGGCCCGGTACACCGGACGGCGCAGCTTCAAATAGTCGATCATCCCCCGGGGAGTCAGCGGGAAATTCTGCCGCACCAGCTCCACCAGGCGGCCGTCGTCCACCGCGCCGGTGCCGTAAGTGTTCACCGCCACCGAGACCGGGTCGGCTACCCCGATGGCGTAGGCCAACTGCACCTCGCAGCGCTCGGCCAGGCGCGCCGCTACCAGGTTCTTGGCCACGTGGCGCGCCATATAAGCCGCCGAGCGGTCCACCTTGGTGGGATCCTTGCCCGAGAAGCAGCCGCCGCCGTGGCGTCCCATGCCGCCGTAGGTGTCCACGATGATCTTGCGCCCGGTCAGCCCGGTGTCGCCGTGCGGGCCGCCGATCACGAACGAGCCAGTGGGGTTGATGTGGTAGCGCGTCTGGCGGTTCACCATGTCGCGCGGGACCACCGCGTCGATGACCTCGCGCTGGATGCCGGCGCGCACCTTTTCCTGCTTCACCGCGTCGCTGTGCTGGGAGGAAACCACCACCGCCGTCACCCCGGTGGGCGCTCCGTCCACGTATTCGACGCTGACCTGGCTCTTGCCGTCCGGCCGCAGAAACTTCAGCACGCCCTCGCGGCGCACCTCGCTCAGGCGCCGCACCAGCTTGTGCGCCAGCATGATGGGCAGCGGCATCAGCTCGTCGGTCTCCCGGCAGGCGTAGCCGAACATCAGCCCCTGGTCGCCGGCCCCGCCCGAGTCCACGCCCACGGCGATGTTGGGCGACTGCTTCTGGACCGCGTTCAACACCCCGCAGGTCTCCCAGTCGAAACCGTAGCGGGCGTCCGTGTAACCGATGTCGCGGATGGTCTCCCGCGCCACGCGCGGGATGTCCACTTGCGCCTTGGTGGTGATCTCTCCCGCCACGATGCACAGGCCGGTGGTGACCAGGACTTCACAGGCCACGCGGCCCATGGGGTCCTTCGCCATCACCGCGTCCAGCACCGCGTCGGAGATCTGGTCGGCCATCTTGTCGGGGTGGCCCTCGGTCACCGATTCGGAGGTGAAAATGTAGCTGCGTCCGTCTGACACGAAAGAGAATCCTTCGGGGAAGTCAAATAACAAGTGTATCGGCCCCGGGGGCCGGATGGCAACCGCCCTTGGGGCGGGTTCTCGAACCGCGCCCGGCTGGCAGTCGGCCTGACCTAGCGCGGGCGGACGATCGGCGCTCCGGCCGAGCCGCGCGGGGCCGGCGCCGTGTGCGGGTAGAACAGCCGGCCCCACGGAATGGTGTCAGCGCGCTGCCGGTTGGCTTCCTCGACTGCGGCCGCGTTGTCGAACATCCGCAACATGGCGAACCGGCGCTGCACCCGCCGGTCCCCGCCGGGGCCCGGGGTCGCCTCCCGGATGGCTTGCCACAGCGATTCCGGGCCGGCTCGCCGCCAATCCCGCGCCGCGCACGCCGCCACAAAGTTGGGAAAGCCGCTGCGCAACCCTTCCTCGCTCGATTTGAGCCACGACACGCAGAGGATGCCGAGCTGAGCGTCGGCCGGAAAGGTGGAATAACCGCGGGGCCCCGGGAACATCCTGGCGAGAATGCCGTCATTGTCGCCCGCCTGGCGATGGAACAGCGGCGACATGGCTGCCCGGCTGAGCTGGAACTGCCGCTGATAGCCCGGCGTTCCACGCTTCACCTGGTTCCACTCTTCGCGAAACTCGGCCTCCGTGACCGCGCCTCCGCCCCCACGGCGCCCCCAGTTGCCCAGCCCGGTGGCCAAGGCCCTCGCGTATGGATCGATCAGGAACCCGATCCCCACGGTCACGCGCGGGGGTGTGGCCTGATCCAGGTACATGGACTGCCGAACCCCTTCGAAATGGCTCAGAACGCTGAGCAGCGCCGGGCCCACAGATGCATGCATGCTGGTCTCCTCCTCGGGACAGCGGCGTGGCAAGCTCTCAGGCTATGCTGGCGCCGCAGGCGGTGTCAACCGGGGCGGCCCACCCTACCGGCGGAAGCGGGTCTTGCGGCGGACCCGGTGGCGCTCCAGGGCCAGCTCGATCAGCCGGTCGATCAGCCGCGGATAGGGCAGGCCGGCGGCCTCCCACATCTTGGGGTACATGCTGATCGAGGTGAAGCCCGGAATCGTGTTGATCTCGCTGAGGTAGAGGCGTCCGGTGGCCGCTTCCAGCAGGAAGTCCACCCGCGCCATGCCCTCGCAGCCCACCGCCTGGTAGCAGGCGATGGAGAGCCGCTGAACCTCCTGCACCTGCGCGGGCGTCAAGTCCGCCACGGCGATGGTTTGGGCGCGGTCCAGCAGGTACTTGTCCTCGTAGTCGTAGAACTCGCGCGAGGGAATGATCTCGCAGGGGGCCGAGGCTAGCGGGTCTTCGTTGCCGAGCACCGAGCATTCCAGCTCCCGCCCCTCGATGGCCCGCTCGACGATGACCTTGGTGTCGTAGCTGGCCGCCAGCTCGAGCGCCTGCTTGAGCGCCCGGCGGTTCTGGGCTTTGGTGATGCCCACCGAAGAGCCTAGATTGGCGGGCTTCACAAACACCGGGTACGCGAAGCGCTCCTCGACCTCCCGCACCGACAGCCGCCCGCGCCGCTGGAGAAGATACTCGATGACCGGCAGCCCACGCTCCAGGCACAGGCGCTTGGTGACTTCCTTGTCCATCGAGACGGCGGAGCCGAGCACGCCCGCGCCCACGTAGGGCAGGTCCGCCAGCTCGAGCAGGCCCTGCACCGTGCCGTCCTCGCCGAAGGTGCCGTGCAGCACCGGGAAGACCACGTCGATGGCCGGGTTGCCGCCCGGCTCGGGCCGGATGGCGTGCGGCACCCAGCGGCCTCCCTTGGTGATGCGGAACGGCAGGATCTCGTAGCGGGCCGGGTACATGGCCTGCATGATCGAGCGGGCCGAGCGGATCGAAACCTCGTGCTCCCCGCTGCGGCCGCCGTACAACACGGCCACGCACAGCTTCTTTTTCTTCATAGGATTCTCTTGCCCAGGGCGGACATCACCAGCTCGACGGCCAGCAGGCCGGTGCGGTTGGCCTCGTCGATGACGGGGTTCACTTCCACGACGTCGAGGGAGGTCATCTTCCGGGTGTCGCCGATCATCTCCATGGCCAGGTGGGCCTCGCGGTAGCTCAGGCCGCCGCGCACCGGGGTGCCCACGCCCGGCGCCTGCTGGGGGTCCACCGAGTCCATGTCCAGGGAGACGTGGAAGCCCGCTGTGCCCGCGGTGACGATGGCCAGCGCCTCTTCCATCACCGCGCGCATGCCGCGCTCGTCGATGTGGCGCATGGTGAAAACCCGCACGCCGGACTGCCTCACGTGCGGCTTCTCGAGCTGATCCACGTCGCGCAGGCCCACCACCGCCACGCTCCCGGGGTCCACCTTGGGCGCGTACCCGTCGAGGTGCGTGAGCGAGCGCGGCCCCATCCCGAGCAGGCAGGCCAGCGGCATGCCGTGGACGTTCCCGCTGGTCGAGGTTTCCGGGGTGTTCATGTCGGGGTGAGCGTCAATCCACAGCAGCCCGATGCGCTTCTTGCGTGCCCGGAAATGCCGCGCGACCCCGGAAACCGATCCCACCGCGACCGAGTGATCACCGCCCAGCACCAGCGGCAGTTGGCGCCGGGCCAGGGCATCCGCCACCAGGCCCGCCAGGCGGGTCACGCGGTGAGCGATCTGCGGCAGGTAGCGGGCATTCCGCGCGCCGGGCCGTATGTGCTCCGGCTGCTCGACTTCGATGTTGCCCCAGTCCCGCACCTGGTAGCCGAGGCTTGCCAGGCGCGGTCCCAAGTTGGCCAGGCGGATGGCCGAGGGCCCCATGTCCACACCCCGCCGTCCGGAGCCCAGATCAACGGGCGCCCCGATCACTGCGATAGTGGATCGCCGCATTCTTCAGGACACGCGCAAGCTGAAGCTCGCGCCACGTGGGACATGCTTCAGCTTGTCCATCTTTGACAGCTTCTCACGGCCGCGTGCGGTAGAGCATGCGCGGAAAGGCGATGGTCTCGCGCACGTGCTCCAGCCCGCACAGCCAGGCCACCACGCGCTCGATGCCCATGCCGAAGCCGCCGTGGGGCACGGCGC
>VFZS01000080.1 GCA_016871095.1 Acidobacteriota bacterium | reverse complement strand
CCCTGGGTGAAGACCAGCCTGGCGCCGGGCTCGAAGGTGGTCACCGACTACCTCCAGGAAGCGGGCGTGATGCCCTACCTGGAGGCGCTGGGCTTCCACCTGGTGGGCTACGGCTGCACTACCTGCATCGGCAACAGCGGGCCGCTGCCCGAGCCGGTGTCGGCGGCGATCAAGCAGGAGAAGCTGGTGGTGGCAGCGGTGCTCAGCGGCAACCGTAACTTCGAGGGCCGGGTGCATTCCCAGGTGCGCGCCAACTACCTGGCCTCGCCGCCGCTGGTGGTGGCTTACGCGCTGGCGGGCACCGTCGAGGTGGATCTGACGGCCGAACCGCTGGGCGCGGACATATCCGGCAAGCCTGTATACCTGAGGGATATCTGGCCCTCGCCGGCTGAGGTGCGCGAGGCGGTGGGCCGCTCGGTCACCAGCGCGCAGTTCCAGAAGGAATACGGCGAAGTCTTCAGCGGAGATCCGCAGTGGGCGGCCATGCCCACGCCGTCGGGCGAACTGTACGAGTGGGATCCGGCCTCCACCTACATCAAGCATCCGCCCTACTTCGAGCAGATGGCGGACCCCGGCGCGCCCATAGCCGACATCCGCGGCGCGCGCGTGCTGGCGCTGCTGGGCGATTCGGTGACCACCGACCACATCTCGCCGGCAGGCTCCATCCCCGCTAATAGCCCGGCGGGCAGGTACTTCACCGCGCAGGGGATCGAGCCTAAGGACTACAACTCCTACGGCGCGCGCCGTGGCAATCACGAAGTCATGGTGCGCGGCACGCTGGCCAACATTCGCCTGCGCAACCAGCTCGCGCCGGGCACCGAGGGCGGCTGGACGGTTCATTTGCCGGACGGCGAGACCACCTTCATTTACGACGCCGCGATGCGCTACCAGCAGGAAGGCGTGCCGCTGATGATCGTGGCGGGCAAGGAGTACGGTTCGGGCTCGTCGAGGGATTGGGCCGCCAAGGGCGTGCGCCTGCTGGGGGTGCGGGCGGTGCTGGCCGAAAGCTACGAGCGCATACACCGCTCGAACCTGGTCGGGATGGGCGTGCTGCCGCTGGAGTTCGCGCCCGGGCAGAACGCCGCCAGTCTCGGTCTCACCGGTCACGAGGTGTTCCACATCGAGGGCGTGGCCGAGGCCCTGGGCGGATCCAAACAGGCGCGGGTGCGCGCCGTTGCCGCCGACGGCGCCGAAAAGAGCTTCGAAGCAAAGGTGCGGGTGGACACGCCCGCGGAGGCCGAGTATTATCGCCACGGCGGCATTCTGCCTTACGTGCTGCGGCAGATCGCGGGGTGAAAACGCGCCGTCGGAGCGGGTGAACCACTGTGGTGCAGCCGTGGCACAATAGGAGTATGGCCAGTCGCTCCAAGCCGCTCCCTCGAGGAGCCCGTGCCAAGGCAATCCGCCAGAGCGTGACGATCCCGGCGCCGCTGGCAGCCGAAGTGCGGCGCGTCGGAAAGGAACGCCATCTCACCATGAGCCGGGCGCTGGTGGCTCTGGCCGAGCGGGGCGTTCAAGCGGAACGGGAGGCAAAGGAGAATCTCCAGGCCGCCTACCGGCGATTCCTGAAGGAGCAGGAGCCATCGAAAAAAGAAGAAGCCGGAAAGGACCTGATTCGCGCCATCTTTGGGACGGACGCCATTGCCCAAGATCCGCTTCGCTGATCTGCCTCGCGCACTGTGGCAGCACATCCTCGGACGCGTAGAGCAGCGTGAGATCTCGCTCACCGACCTGCGCCGTCTGCAAGCGTGGGTCAAGTCTGAGCCGAATGCCCCCGATGGCGACTGGTACAAGGACTTCGGTTCTTTCAAGTTGTGCGGCTCGGGCCAGTATCCGAAGACGGTCCTTCTCAAGGGCATGAAACCGTACGGTGAGGAGATCGAATAGCCACGGCGGGATTCTGCCGTATGTGCTGCGGCAGGTGGCGGGGTAGGCTACAGCACGCGGACCAGCTCGCCCAGCACCTGGTAGTCGCCTCCGGCGTCCAGGTCCAGGGCTTCGAAGTCGGGGTTCTCGGGATCCAGGCGGATGCCCTCGTGCTCCCAGCCGTCCTGGGTGACCCGCTTGCGGCTCGAGTAGGTCTTGACGGTGAACTCGCCGCCGCTTTCCGAGGCGCCGCGCCGCCACACCAGCACGTGCTTGCCCTGGCGCGAGCCGGCCGGCCTGGCGCGGAAGACCGCCAGACTGCCGTCAGGTACGCGCGGCTCCATCGAGCGGCCCACCACGTGGACCACGAACAGGTCCTGGCTCAGGCGCAGGCCCGGCGGGGCCTCGACCCAGTCCTCGGGCTCGACCTCCATGTCCCCGCCGAAGCGCCCGGCGGCGGCGCGCAGTGAGTACACGGGCAGGTGAGTCACAAAGGGGATGACCTTGGCCGGTTCCGCCACCTCGCCCAGCACGTGCTCTCGGAAAAGCTGCTGGAGGGTGAAGGGAAGGCTGCGCGCCTCGACGCCGCGCCGCGCGCTCACCCGCAGCACGTTGGAGAGGCTGTCCTCCAGATACTCCAGGAAGCGCCGGCCGCCCATCTCGGCGATCTTCAGGTTGAAGTCCGCCTCGATCGCGCCGAGCACTTCGGCGTCTTCCGGCTCGGCCAGGTCCTCGAGATCCTCCCGCAGCTTGAAGAGCAGCTTGTCGGTGGCCGGCTCGAACAACAGCACGCCCACGGGCGCTACGGGCTGGCCAGGCAGGGCCAGCTCCACCAGCAGGAACTCGGCGTGGGCCGCCGCCAGGGCTGTCATTTCATCTGTTCCCTCATCGGCTGCCTCCCGCCAGGAGTTTATGGGGCGAAGGGAAAATACCCCTTGCGGTAGCGGATCTTGACGCCGGGCAAGGCCACCTCGACGCGCAGCTCACGAAACTGCTGCGTGCTGTCCAGGCTGTCGGGCATGTAGCGCAGGATGTACTGGGTGGTGATCTCGCCGGTCACGTTGGAGATGGCGCGGAAGATGCCGCTGGCGATCTCCGAGGCGTAGCCGCCGGTGCCCACCTTGAGGGCGTAGTTGCCCTCGTCGGAGGGGGTCGAGAGATACCCCGAGACGTTCGAGTACAGCCCCTGGAGCGGATACTCGACCCGTCCGCCAGTCTCCTCGGCCAGCCGGGTGAGGTTCTTCTCGCCTTCGCTGGTGAAGCCGAAGGCCACCGTGCTGACTCCGTAGATGGTCACCAGGTTGCGCTGGGCCAGCTCCAGCACCTCCTCGAGGCTCTTCTTGCTGGCGTTGTCGTTGCCGTCGCCGATGACGATGAGAATGCGCCGCGGCTCGATAGGCTCGCCCTCGACCATCTCGCGGCGGGTGCAGGCCATGTGTATGGCGTCGAACAGGGAGGCGCCGCCGCCCGGCTTCAGCTTGCGGATCTTGGCGACGATAGGTTCGGAGTCCTGGGTGGTGTTGACGGCCAGCTCGGCGTCGTTGCCGTAGGTGATGAGGAAGCCGCTGTACTTCTTGTCCCCGGGCAGCAGGGTCCACACCAGGTTGAGGGCCGCCTCCTGGAAGGTCTTCCAGTGCAGGCGGGTGGAGTTGCTCATGTCCAGCAGGAAGCCCACCACCACGGGCTGGCTCTGCTCGCGGCTGAAGTAGATGATCTTCTGGGGGCGATTCTGGTCGAAGACGCGGAAGTCGTTCTGTTCGAGGTTGCTGACGAAGCGGCCCTTCTCGTCGGTGACCGTCACCGGGATGATCACCTCGTTGATCTGCACGCGGAAAGGCGCCGGCTGCGCCTCAGGCTGCTGCTCGGGCTTGGGCGCGGGCGGCTGGGCCGCCTGGGCCAGCAGGGACAGGAACACTAGAGCGCCCCACATACCACACCACCTGCGTAGATTATAGCGGACCAGGGGGCTACCGCTGCACCCGGCCCGAGCCGCCGCCCTTGAGCAGGCCCTTGACCTCGTCGGCGCTCAGCCGCGCGAAGTCGCCCGGGATGGAGTGCTTGAGACAGGAAGCGGCCACGGCGAACTCGAGCGCCTCCTGGCGCGAGGGCAGCCGCAGCAGGCCGTAGATCAGCCCGCCGGCGAAGCAGTCGCCGCCGCCCACGCGGTCCACGATGTGGGTGATGTCGTAGTGGCGGCTCATCAGGAACTCCTGGCCGTCGTGCAGGCAGGCCGACCAGCCGTTGTGCGAGGCGCTCTTGGACTCCCGCAGGGTGATGGCGATGATCTTCAGATTGGGGAACTCCCGGAGCACCCGCCCGGTGAGGCCGCGGTAGGCGGCAACGTCCAGCGAGCCGGATTCGACGTCGGCCTCCGCCTGGATGCCCAGGGCCTTCTGGCAGTCCTCCTCGTTGGCGATGGCCACGTCGGTGAGCTTGACCAGCTCGCGCATGACCTCGGGAGCAGACTTGCCGTACTTCCACAGGTTCTTGCGGTAGTTCAGATCGCAGGAAACGGTGAGGCCCAGCGCGCGGGCCTTGGCGGCGCCTTCCAGCGCCAGATCGGCCGCGCCCTGGCTGATGGCCGGCGTGATGCCGGTGACGTGGAACCAGCGCGCTCCCGCCAGGCTGGCGGCCCAGTCGATGTCTCCGGGCTTGGCCAGGGCGATGGCGCTCGACTCGCGGTCATACACCACCTTGGAGGGCCGCTGATTGGCCCCGGCCTCGACGTAGTAGGCGCCCATGCGGCCCTTGGCCCGCACCACCGGCGCGGTGTCGATGCCGAAGCCCCGCAACTGCGCGATGACCGCGTCGGCCACCGGGTGGTTAGGAGGCAGCACCGTGACGTAGCGGGCCGGCACGCCGAACCCGGCCAGGGCCACAGCCACGTTGGCCTCGCCCCCGCCGAAAGTGGCCACGAACAGGGGCGATTGCAGAAACCGCTCGAAGCCCGGCGGCGCCAGGCGCAGCATGATCTCACCGAAAGTGACGACTGTCTCCGACATGAATGAATCCTCCTCAGGTCTTGCCAGGCACAACCACAACCACGTCCACGGCGAAGGCGGCATCCAGCGACGCCAGGCCCTCCAGCAGCGCCGCGGTTCCAGCGGGCGGCTGCCCGTCGCCGGCAAACTCGCCGCGGACCTTCCAGGCCATCTCGCCGATACCCGCCGACAGCGGGTAGATGTTCCACACCACGGCTTCGCGCAGGTCGCCGCCCGCCTGCTCCAGCGACTTCTCCAGGCGCTGGTAGGCCAGGCGCGCCTCCGGCTCTCCATAGCCGAAGGCAAGCTGCGTTCCGCTCAGCGCCAGCCGGCCAGGGCCCACCAGCGCCACGGCGGAAAAGCCCAGCCGCGGCGCCGCTTCCGCCGGGCTCAGGAACCGCCGCGGTCCCGGCGCCGCCTCACGCAGCCGCGCCACGGCCTCGCACTGGACCGCGCTGCGGCTCAAGACGCGCTGCCCCTGAACGAAGTTCAGCGCCGCGTTCGGGAACTCCTTCGCCAGCCGGGTGCGCAACGCCATCACGTCATCCAGCACAGTCAGGTAGCAGGTGGCGCGCAGGACGTCGGCGGACTCGATCCCCGCCGCACCCAAGGCCACTCCCAGCCGGGCCAGCGACTGCTCCGCCAGCGGTCCCAGCGGCGCCAGTGGTTCGCCCGCCGCCACCGCCTGTCCCGACAAGAACGCCAGGCCGTTCGGGTTGAGGGTCTTGCGGTCCACCGCGACAGACTCCAGGACCACCTGGGCGCCCTCCAGGGGCAACGCGCCTACGCGCACTACGCTCAAAGCCGGCAGCGGCATCCGGCGCTCGGCGAAGGTCTCACTCACCAGGGCCTGCAACCGGCGTACGTCGCCGCTGCCGGCGACAAATCCGCGCAACTTCACCATGGTAGCACCGCGCGCCTGCTGGAACAGGTTCCGCAAGGCATCGCGCACCTGCTGTGAGAGCAAGCCGCGCGCCGACGGCGGCGAGACATGGAACACCAGCCGCTGGCAGTCGGCCAGCGTTACGCTGGGAAGCTCCTTGGGCAACTCCAGTGTCTGGGTGACTTCTTCTTCGGTGCGCTTCTTCCTTTGCGCCTCGACGGAGCCGACCGCCACCGCCAGGGCGAGCGCCAGCGCCAGTGCCTTCATCGCCTTGCCGCAAGGTGATTGTAGCAAATCCCCGAGCCGGGTTCATGGGGTTGGTTGCGCTGGCCAGTCCAATATGGTATGTTCGGATGGTCAGGCGATGTTCCCGAAGCCCGAGTTGGACTACCGCTCCGATGCGCCCCTGTACCGCCAACTGTACGAGCAAATAAGGGACTTCGTCCGCTCCGGGCGTCTGGAGGCCGGTGAGAAGCTCCCGCCCACCAGAAACTTGGCTGGCATGCTTGGACTGAATCGGACCACCGTTTCCGCGGCCTACGCGCTGCTGGAATCCGAGGGACTGATCAGCGGCCACGTGGGCCGCGGCAGCTTCGTGACGGGCGCGCCGACAGCCCCCTGCCCGGCGTTGGACTGGGAGCAGTTGCTTTCGGGCGGGCCGGCGGTTCCCGCGCCGCCCGAGCCGCCGCCCGAGCGGGCTATCAGCTTTGGCGCCTCCCGGCCCAGCGCGGCCCTGTTTCCCCTGGAGGCCTTCCGGGCCAGTTGCGAGGAGGTGCTGCGGGGCGCGGATTTGCCGGGCATTCTCCAGTTAGGCTCGCCGGGGGGATACCCCCCGCTACAGCGGTACCTGCTCGATGAGGCGCACCGGGCGGGGCTGGCGCGTCCGGGCGACGACCTTCTCGTCACCAGCGGCTGCCAGCAGGCCCTGGACCTGATCCAGCGCGTTCTGATCCGCCCCGGCGACACCGTGGCGCTGGAGGACCCTGTGTTTCCGGGTCTGCGGAACCTGTTCCTGCGCGCCGGGGCGCACGTGACGGGCATTCCCGTGGGAGCGGAGGGCCTGGAGGTGGCGGAGCTGGAGCGCGTGCTGGCGACACAGCCGGTGCGGCTGCTGGTAGCCAGCTCGAACTTCCAGAATCCCACCGGGGCCACGCTGCCGCAGGCGGCGCGGCGCGCCATCCTGCGGCTGGCCATGGCGGCCGGCGCGGTGGTGGTGGAGAACGACATTTACGGCGAGCTGCGCTACCGCGGCGAGGCCGCGCCGCAAATGAAGCGCATGGACGAATCAGGCGATGCCGTGCTGGTGGGCAGCTTCTCAAAGATCACCTTTCCCGGATTGCGGGTGGGATGGCTGATCGGCCCCCGCGCCCTGGTGGGCCGTTTGACCGAGGCCAAGCAATGGACCGACCTGCACAGCGACCAGCTCGCGCAAGCGGTGCTGCTGCGGTTCGCCGAGTCGGGACGCCTGGAGGAGCACCGGCGGCGCGTGCGCGCGGCGGGTCTGGAGCGCCTCGAGGCGGTGCTGGAGGCCTGCCGCATTCACCTGCCCGCGGGCGCCGCTTACATCCGCCCGGAGGGCGGCATGAACCTGTGGGTGCGGCTGCCCGAGCCGCTGGACGCCGCCGAGCTGTTGCCGCGCGCCCAGCGCGAGGGCGTCAGCTATGTGCCGGGCCGGCACTTCGAGGTTTCGCGGCGCCACCGCGGCAGCCTGCGCCTGTGTTTCGCCAGTCTGGAGCCGGAGGAGATCCGCGCCGGAGTGGCGGCGCTGGGAAGAGTTTTTTCCGAAGAGCTGGAGCGGGCGCGCGGCCTGGAGCGGCGCGCGCCGGTTCCGGCCATGGTTTGAAGGAGGCAGGATCCATGTATCTGGACGATTCGTTCCGCGTGAAAGCCGGTCTGGCGGAGATGCTCAAGGGCGGCGTCATCATGGACGTCACCAACGCCGAGCAGGCGCTGATCGCCGAGAAGGCCGGCGCCGCCGCGGTCATGGCCCTGGAGCGCGTGCCGGCGGACATCCGCCGGGAAGGCGGCGTGGCGCGCATGGCGCCCATCCGCAAGATCCGCGAGATCATGAAGGCGGTCTCCATCCCGGTGATGGCCAAGTGCCGCATCGGGCACTTCATGGAGGCGCGCATCCTGGAAGCGCTGAAAGTGGACTACATCGACGAGAGCGAGGTGCTGACGCCGGCCGACGAGGAGCATCACGTGGACAAGCGCGGTTTCGAGGTCCCCTTCGTGTGCGGCGCGCGCAACCTGGGCGAGGCGCTGCGCAGAATCGCCGAGGGCGCGGCCATGATCCGCACCAAGGGCGAGGCTGGCTCGGGCAACATCGTTGAGGCGGTGCGCCACATGCGCACCATCCAGAAGGAGATGAAGCAGTTGACCGTGCTGGGCAAAGAGGAGCTGGCGGCCGAGTCCAAGAACCTTCAGGCGCCGCTCGAGCTGGTCCAGTGGGTGGCCGCCCACGGCAAGCTCCCCGTTCCCAACTTCTCCGCCGGCGGCATCGCCACGCCGGCCGACGCCGCCCTGGTGATGCAACTCGGAGCGGAAGCGGTCTTCGTGGGCTCGGGCATCTTCAAGAGCGACGATCCGGAGGCGCGCGCCCGGGCCATCGTCAAGGCCGTCACTTACTACAACGATCCGGCCAAGCTGCTGGAAGCCAGCGAGGAGCTGCTGATGGGCATGCCGGGGCTGGACGTGGCCAGTCTGCCGGAGTCCGAGCGGCTGGCCGTGCGGGGCTGGTAGCAGCCCATGGAAGAAGCCTCCGTCCCGCGTCGAAGAACACAAGCTGAAGCTTGTGCCAGGTCCAGCTTCAACAGCCCGCGCCCCCCCGTGGCGCATGCTTCAGCTTGCGCGGGGCTTCTTCGACGGGCTGGCAGGGTGAGCCGGAGGCCACGGGTCGGCGTGCTCGCCTTGCAGGGCGACTTCGAGGCCCACCGCAAGGCGCTCGATCGCGCGGGGGCCTCCGCGGTGGAGGTGCGCACGGCCTCCGGACTGGAGGCCATCGACGGGCTGATCCTGCCCGGCGGCGAGACCACCACCATGCTCAAGCTGCTGGGCGATGAGAAGCTATTCGAGCCGCTGGCCGAGTTCGGAAGGCGCCGGCCCATCTTCGGCACCTGCGCGGGCGCCATCCTGCTGGCCACGGAAGTGAGCAACCCGCCGCAGCAGTGCCTGGGCCTGATAGACATCGGGGTCGAGCGCAACTCCTACGGGCGCCAACTGGACAGTCACGTGGCGCGGTTGGAGCCGGAGGAAGCGTTCGAACGGGCGGCGGGGCCGGGCCAGGTCGAGGCGGTGTTCATTCGCGCGCCGCGGATCCTGCGCACCGGCCCGGGCATCGAGACTTACCTGCGCCACCGCGGCGATCCGGTGCTGGTGGTTCAGGGACCCTACCTGGCGGCCACTTTCCACCCCGAGCTGAGCGACGATCCTCGCGTCCACCGGCTGTTCCTGGAGAGGCTCTGACGATGCGCCGCTTCCGCGTGCTGTTCGTGTGCATCGGCAACTCCTGCCGCAGCCAGATGGCCGAGGGCCTGGCCCGAGCCTACGGCAGCGACATCCTCGAAGCGGAAAGCGCCGGCCTGAGCCCCTGTGGGGTGATCTTCCCGCCGACCATCGAGGTCATGCTGGAGAGGAACATCCGGATGGAGGGGGCCGAGTCGAAGGGCGTCGAGGCGGAGAGCCTCGCCGGCTTTGACCTGATCATCAACTTGAGCGGCTGGAAGTTCCCCTACCCCACGACTACGCCGGTGCGTACCTGGCTGGTCAGCGACCCCTTTGGGCACGATGTGGAGATTCACCGGGCCATCCGCGACCAGATCGAGGCGCTGGTGCGGGAGTTGATCGCCGAGCTGCGCCACAAGGCTGCTCCGCGCCGGAAGGTTTGAAATCCGGCCGCCGCACGTGGGACAATACACGTACTCTCACCCTTGTGAGGTGGCATCTCGCGCAGCGCATTCACCGGCGAGGGCGGAGGGGGGATATGGCATTCGAGATCCCAGCCATCTGTCACGTCTGCCCGCACTACAAGCTGCTGGAGAAGCTTGGAGAAGGCGGAATGGGCGTGGTGTGGAAAGCCCGGGATGTGCGCCTGAACCGGCTGGTGGCGCTCAAGCTGCTGCCCGCGGCGCAGCATGCCAATGAGGACTTGCGGCGGCGGCTGATTCAAGAAGCGCGGGCCGCCGCGCTTCTCAATCACCCGAGCATCGTCGCGATCTACGACGTCGTGCAGCACCAGGAGGTGTGCTGTGTGGCGATGGAGTATGTCAGCGGGCAGCCACTGAGTGCGCTCGTCCGCGGTAAGCCACTCGAGCTGGCCGAGGCACTCGGATACGCCATCCAGATCGCGGAGGCGCTGGCGGCGGCCCATCGGGCCGGGATCGTGCACCGGGACCTGAAGCCGGGGAATATCATCGTCGGCGAGACGGGCCAGCTCAAGGTGCTGGACTTCGGGCTGGCCAAGCTGACCAGAACTGAACCCGCCAGCTCTGAGGACGTCACGCGCACGGCGGGACCGCTCACCGAACGAGGGGCGGTCCTCGGCACGGTGGGGTACATGGCGCCGGAACAGGCGGAGGGCAAACCGGTCGATGCGCGGGCGGACATCTTCTCGTTCGGCTCGCTGCTGTACGAGATGCTCACCGGCCGCCGCGCGTTCCAGCGTCAGAGCGCCGTGGCCACGCTGGCGGCGATTCTGACCGAAGAGCCGCCATCGCTCCCTGGCACGAACCCGGGGATCCCGCCGGAACTGGACCGGATCGTGAAGCGCTGCCTGCGGAAGGACCCGGCCCGCCGGTTCCAGGACATGGACGACGTCAAGGTGGCGCTGCTGGAGATGAAGGAGGAACTGGAGAGCAGTGCCGCTGGTGGCGTGGGTGAGCGCCGCTCAGGTAGGGCAGTCCCGCGCTGGCTGGCCTGGGCCAGCGCGGGGGTGTTTGTGGCCGCGCTGGCCAGCGGCGCCTGGTGGTGGTATCTCCGACACCAGTCGCCTCCCGCCCGCCTGCTGCCGGTTACCAGCATGCCGGGTCATGAGTCGCAGCCGGCCCTATCCCCGGATGGCCAACAAGTGGCGTTCGTCTGGACCGGCGAAAACGGCGCGAATCCGGACATCTACGTTAAAGCGGTGGGGGCCGCCAACCAACTGCGGCTGACGACGGACCCCGCCACGGACCACAGCCCCGCCTGGTCGCCCAGCGGCGTGCAGATCGCTTTTCTGCGTAACTCGCCCGGCGGCGCCGCGGTCTGGCTCACGACACCGTTCGGAGGCGCCGAACGCAGACTCTGCCAGTTGCCTGGGTCGGCCCGGGGCTTGAGCTGGTCGCCCGACGGCAAGCTGTTGGCGTACAGTGGGGCCGACTCGCCACAGGATCGACAGGTCATCCACCTGCTGCCGCTGGACACGTGCGTGCCTCTCAAGATCACCACGCCGGCGGCGGAGTTCGCCGGTGACACCGACCCGGTGTACTCCCCCGATGACCGCAGCCTGGCGTTTGCCCGGCAATCCGTGACTACCCCTGGGGAGGTCTTCGTACTGCCATTGGGGCCGGATGGCCGGCCGAAGGGTCAGCCGCGAAGGCTGATTGCCGCAGGTCAATTCCTCTCCGGATTGGCCTGGATCCGCGGCGGCGACGCTCTGCTCTTCTCGGCCTATCGCGAGGGCAGCCAGGCCCTCTGGAAAGTCAGCGCCTCCGGCGGCGATCAGCCACAACGAGTGAGCATCGCCGGCGATCGCGCCTATCAGCCGACTATGGCGCTGCACGCCGGCCGCCTGGTGTTCCGGCGGTTCGTGCAGGACTCCGACATCTGGCGCATCCCCATGCCGGGATCAGCCAACGGAGGCGCCCGCCCGGCCGAGGCGGCGACGCGGCTGATCACCTCGACCTGGCTGGACGACAGCCCGCAGTATTCGCCCGATGGCCGCCGCATCGCTTTCATCTCCAACCGCTCGGGCAGCTACGAGATCTGGGGGTGCCAGCAAGACGGCTCCGGATGCAACCAGTGGACCAGCATCGGCGGTCCCCACGTGGGCAGCCCGCGCTGGTCGCCGGACGGGCGCTGGATCGTCTTCGACCGTGTCGATCAGGGCCGGCGCCAACTGGAGGTGATCGCGACAGAGGGTGGAGTCCCCCGGCGCTTGACCGCCGAGCCTTTTAACCATGTGCGGCCCAGTTACTCGCGGGACGGGCGATGGATCTACTTCGGCTGCGACGGTACGGGGAGGTGGGAGATCTGGAAGATGCCCGCACAGGGCGGCGCCCCGCAGCAGCTCACCCGCCAGGGCGGTGGCGTCGAGGCCTTCGAGTCGCCCGACGGCAAGTACGTTTACTATGACAAGGCCGGAGCCCGGACGCTGTGGCGGATGCCAGTGGGCGGCGGGAAGGAAGAGCTCGCGGTGGACGCCCCCATCCGGCATGGGCACTGGGCGCTGCTCAAAGACGGGCTGCTGATCCTGAATCCGGAGGCCCAGCCCACGCCCGCGCTGGAGCGCTTCCGTTTCGCTTCCGGCCGGCGCGAGACGCTCAGGCCGCTGGAGCTGGGGCAAATCACCGTGAGCGGCTTCACCACTCCCGCGGTGGCGGTCTCACCCGACGGGCGCTGGATTCTGTATGTGAATATGGAACGCAACACCAGCGATCTGATGCTGCTGGAGAACTTCTGACGCGGAGCGGGATTTGACAGGGATGCCGGCGCTTTAGCACAATAGAGAATAGCCGCTGCGGACGTGGCGGAATTGGCAGACGCGCTAGATTCAGGTTCTAGTGGGGGAAACTCCGTGGAGGTTCAAGTCCTCTCGTCCGCACCAGCTTTC
>VFZS01000079.1 GCA_016871095.1 Acidobacteriota bacterium | reverse complement strand
ACCCAGGCCGAGGGCGGCCGCGGCGCCGTTCGCGAGGTGGTCGAGCTGCTGCTCAAGGCCCAGGGCTTCTGGGACGGCGTCCTTCGCAAATACGAAATCCTATGACTGAAATGGGGCCAGACACCGTTTCTTGCCGCCTGAAAGCCGCCCTCCCGACAGAACCTGCCCGCCGCGACAAACGGCTGTCTCTCTTGAGAATCCGGGACAGGCTTGGGTGTCCCCCCGTGGACACCCCGGCCTGTCCCAGGATTTTCATGCTTCTGGGTGCCGGCGCGCCGGCATGGCTCCGTGCTGTCCCCATTTCCCCCCGCGCACGACGAAGGTGGTGAGGCGTGCCAGCTAGCGAGCGCATCGGCCTGCTGGTCCACACCGAGCCGGGGCCAGGGGTGCTGCATCAGCTCACCGGCGTGATCGCCCGCCACCAGGGGGACATCACCCTGGTGGAAATCCTCGAGACTCGCCCGCCCGAGTCCCGCATCTACTTCGAGATCGACCTGCCGGCTCCGCCCGAGCAACTGCTGGCGGACCTGCGAGCGCTGCCGGTGGTCCGCCAGGCTCTTCAGGTGAAGACCTTCCAGAAGATTTACGGCAAGCGCATCATCATCATGGGCGGCGGGGCGCAGGTGGGCCAGGTGGCCATCGGGGCCATCTCCGAGGCCGACCGTCACAACATCCGCGGCGAGCACATCTCGGTGGACACCATCCCGCTGGTGGGCGAGCAGCCGCTGGCCGACGCGGTGCGAGCGGTGGCCCGCCTGCCGCGCGCCAAGGCCCTGGTGCTGGCCGGTTCGCTGATGGGCGGGGAGATCGAGAAGGCCGTGCGCGAGGTCCGCGAGCAGGGGCTGCTGGTGATCAGCCTGAACATGGCCGGCAGCGTCCCCGAGGCCGCCGACCTGGTGGTCACCGACCCCGTCCAGGCCGGCGTGATGGCCGTCATGGCCGTGGCCGACACCGCCAAGTTCAACGTGGCCCGCCTCAAGCAGCGGGTGTTTTGAGGGGGGCGGGCTGATCGTCAGCCGCCGGGTCGGAGTCTCTTCAACAGTTGAGCCGTGGTGTACCACTCTACGCCCGCACCTTCGAAATCCCGGTCATTCGACCAGATCGGGACTCGCAGGTGCAGGGCCAGCGCCAGGATCTCCACGTCATCGGGGTCGCGGTGCGCGATGCGCCTTGAGGCCTCGGGGATAGCCGCGGCGTACGCATCCGGTCCAACCACTGTGACCGGCAGCGTGGCGACGGCCAGCAGCACGACGTCACGTGGCAGGCCTTTCATCCTGGCGAGGTGGGCGGCGTATTCTTGCACTTCGGCGAACGTCGTCTCGGAGGTCAGCGCCTCCACGCTGGGATCCTCCAGGACCAGCCGGGCCCGCCCGCCCAGGACGGCCGACAGCAGGACGTTAGCGTCGGCGGCGACTCTCACGACGCCCCTTTCGCCAGGATTCGAAGTCCGCCAGGACATCGCCCTCGCGAAGGCCGTGTCCCTTGAGCTGACGCGCGATCTCGGTGCTCAGGACCGAGAACAACTCACGCTTCAGTTCTATGGGGAACGTAGATTCAGGACATGGAAAGAACACGCCGGCCAGCCGCCCCCGCCGCGTCACCAGAATAGGGTCTTTCGACCGCAGCAAGCCCGTGGCTTGGTCGCGGAACTCTCGGACTGAGCTGATGCGCATGTGGTCACCCCAGTGACCATTATACCCGCGAAACCCTTCTCCCTGCACCCGGCCTGAATGCGGCCGCCGGTTTGCTCGAAGCCGCCGGCCTGGTGGTGACCGACCCCGTCCAGGCCGGCGTCACGGCGGTCATGGCGGTGGCCGACACCGCCAAGTTCACCGTGGCGCGGCTGAAGCAGCGGGTGTTCCGAGCGGCGGACCGGTAGTGTGCCAGTGCTATTGGCGCAATCGCGCCAGTTTCATCGCCGCTGCCAGACCCCCGGCGCGCTGGATGCCGGGTACGAAGAAGCGCTCGATGAAATCCTGGTCGCGCCCCTGGAAGTCCTTGACGTCGGCCTCGATCCGCACCTCCAGCGGGGCCACTGCCGCCGCGAACAAGGCCCACACGCCCGCTCTTCCCGCACCGATCAGGCGCAACTCACGGAAGCCCTTGTGCTGAAGGACGCGCAGCGCGGTCAGGATGTCCTGGACGCGGCAGGCGTCATCGCTGCGGTTGAAGGTGAGGAAGTAGCGGTGCGAGCGGTTGCGCGGGGCCACCGCCGCGCCGGTCTGGAAGGCGTCAATCAGCAGAACGGTGCGTCCGGCCCGGACCAGCGACTCAACGGCCGGCGTCTCTCGCGCTTTCCGCGACCCATCGGGGTGAACCACCAGGACCGCCCGCTGGTCACCGGCGATCCACAGACCCGGCACGCGGTCGCCCTTGCCCGCGCGGCCCAGCACGAGCTCGCCGCTGCCCGGACGGGTGTCGCTCCAGACTTCGCCCGGCCACTCCGCGCCCAGCGCCGTGGCGAGCCACAAACGCAGGTCGTCCGGGCTGGCGGCAGCGGTCTGGCGCTGTGAGGCGGCCTGCCACTGCCGGAACAGCCCCTGGTGGTCCAGAGCGCCGGGCGGCAGCGTGCGGTTGTGCAGCGCCAGCATGTCCGGGAGGCGCTCGACGCGGATGTTCTTCTCGGCGTACTTCTTCTCGTCGGCGTCGCCCAGGATGTGCCGGGCGAAGAAGCGGTACATGGCTTCGCGGCTGGCCTGGTTGTAGTTGTGCGGAGCGTCGATGTGGACGTTAGCCACGCTCTCCGGCTTGCCGTACAGCTCGAAGATGCGGCGGATGGCGGGGAACTCGACCTGCGGCGTGTTCTTGGTCCAGTCGCCGGTGGCGGAGACCATCAGAAGGGGGCGCGGCGCCATCACGGCGCCGAACTCCACGTTGAAGGCCCCCACGCGGAGGTTGGGCGCGTTCTCGCACGGCGAGCCGCCCTGCATGATGCCCGAGAGCATGTTCACCGGCGCGGCCCATTTGACGCGCTCGTCCACCGCCGCCAGCAGGAAGGTCTGCGTGCCGCCGCCCGAGGCGCCCGTGGCCGCGATGCGCTCCGGGTCCACCTCGGGGAGCGACTGAAGGAAATCCACCACCCGGATGGAGTTCCACAGTTGCAGCCCCAGCGGGCCGAAGCCCCAGAGTTGCTCCGGCGGGTCGCCGAACACGTGCGGGGTCTGGATGGTGTCGTTGTAGCCCACCATGTCGTAGGCGAACACCACGTAGCCCTGGCGGGCCAGGTTGATGCAGCGGGCGGGGATGGAGCCGAGGGGCTGATGCTCGACGCGGCCGTAGTTCCAGTGGCCGTGCGGCGAGGCTACCGCCGGGAACTTCCCTGAGCGGCCCAACGGGCGGTAGAGGTTGCCGCCCAGGAAGTACCCGGGCAGGGTTTCGAGCAGCACCTTCTCGAGGGTGTACCCCTCCCGTTCCAGCTTGCCGAAGATCTGCGGGTTGAGCGGGGTCTTCTCGGGCATGGGCAGCAGGCCCGCGGCGGAAAGGATCTGGCGGCGGAGGTGGGCCTTGCGGGCCTCCCACTCCGCCAGGGTCTTGTAGTCGGGCATGGTAAAGCGGGTGTCGGTGTCCGGAGTGTAAGTGTTCCGGATATCCTGCGCGGGCGGCGCCTGCGCCACCAGCGCGGCCGCACAGAGCGCGAAGCACAACAGTCGTATATTCACTGTCTCTCCTTCGAAACCAGGTCGCCGAAGCCCGCCAGGAGGGCGTACTGGTTCTCCCAGGTGGTGTACATTATGCCTAACGCATAGGGAGTCCGGTCCAGAGCTTCCAGCCAGCCGCGCGGGTTGTCCAGCGTGTCGCCGTCGTAGTAGGCCCCGGCCAGCGTGTGGAAGCCCAGGTCCGAGAAGTGGGCCAGGCTCTCCCGCCGCCGGGCGTAATACCAGCAGACGATTCCCAGATCCCTGGGCACGTGCTCCCAGGACCCCGTGAAGTCGCCCTCCACCAGGTAGTAGTTGCCGCGGGCGTTGTGATTGGGATCCAGCATGTCAGACCAGATCCACACCTCGGCCGCGGAGTTCGGCTCGCGCAGGATTTCGGCCTGCCGGCTGATGCAGTCGCCCAGTATCTCGCCCATGGTGAGGCCGCGCTGTTTGCAGGCTTCGCAAGAGCCGCCGGCGCGGATCTCGTCCATGCTGAGCAGGTAGCGCCGGGGCGCTAGCAGCTCGTGCATGCGGCGCGCCTGGTCGCGCCAGATGTCGTAAACCTGTGGCTCGGACATGCACACGCTCACCTGCCCGCGGTTGATCGAGATGCCATGGTAGTAGTCCACGCGCAACCGCTCGCCCTCGCGGATGCGGCTTGCGGGCAGCAGCCGGATGGGGGGCCCGTGGTGGTCGAAGCGGAAGTTGAGGCTGGGGTCCATGATGGGCCCGTAATCGCGGCCCTCCTGGTAGACCGTGCCCGTCTCCTCGCCGCGCACCGCCACCGGCGTACCGGGGCGCCGCAGCACGTTCACCAGCCCGACTTCCTCGATGCGGAAGTCGTCCACCCAGAACTTGCCGCCGCGGCCGCCCCAGACGCCCGCGTAGATGCGGACCTTGTCCAACTCCCAACTATTGAAGCCGAGGGTGACCAGCTGCCAGTCCGTGGCGGCCGGGATCTGCGGGTCATAGGGCGCCAGGGCGCGGCCGTTCTCCGCCAGCACCTGCACGCGGAAGACGCCCGCGGGCGCCAGGTCCTGGGTCTTCACCCAGCAGGTGACGCGGTAGCAGCGCCGCGGAGCGACCGCGACCTCCTGCATGAGCCGCCCGTGCCCGTGCTGGTTGGCCGTGAAGTTCTCGTAGCGCAGCGAGGCCGATCCCTCTTTGCACACGTCGCGGTCCACGAAGCTGACCTCGCCCGGCTGGTCTTGCAGGCGGTAGCCCCTGACGCGATGGCCGTCGTACTCTTCCAGGCCGCCGTTGACGAAAGCCACCGGCGGATTGGCGACGAGCCGCGCCTCCCCACCCGCTACCACGAACAGCGCATCTTTGACCGGAATGCCCGCCGCCAGGTTCCGGTTGCGTGAGGTGATCGAGCCGCCGTAGCCCACCGAGAAGATGATGGGAATGATCTCTATGGCGTGCTCCGCGCAGATGCTCTGAACGCGGCGCAAGCGGTCGAAGTACGCCGCGGGCTGGAGGTCCAGGCGGTCCAGGCCCGCCGCCAGCACCATGCCGTTCAGCCCGTGCTCGGAGGCCGTGCGCACGATGGCGCGGATGTCCTCGACGTCCTGGTCGCGGCTCAGCCCGCGCGACACGTACACCCACCGCAGCGGATACAGCGGCTTCTGGGCGGCGGCGCGCCGGCCCAACGCGGCCGGGCAGAGCGCGAGCAGGGAGCGTCTTGTCACGATGGGCGCCTCCAACCCATAGAATACAGGGGAGCGAGGCTGAAGGGGGCTGACAGCGGTGGCTGCCGGGCTTGACTTAGTTCATGAACTTAGTTCACAATCTAGGTGTCGTGAAAAGCCCTGAGGTCGTCAATATTCACCAGGCCAAGACCCACCTGTCCCGCCTGCTGGTGCGCGTAGGCCGAGGTGAGGAGATCATCATCGCCAAGGCGGGCAAGCCCGTGGCACGGCTGGCGCCCGTGCGCGACAAACCCAAGCGGCGCGTGCCGGGCACGGCGAAGGGCAAGATCTGGATGGCCCCGGACTTCGACGCTCCCTTGCCGGATGAGATCATCGACGAGTTCTACAAGTGAAAGCGCTGCTTGACACTCACGTCTTCCTGTGGTGGACGCTGGACGACCCGCGCTTGCCAAAGCGGGTGCGCAGATTCGTTCAGGATCCCGCGAATGCACTGGTGTTCAGTGTGGCCAGTGCATGGGAGCTGGCCATCAAGGCGCAACTGAGGAAGCTGACCTTACCTGACCGCGTGGAGCAGTTCATCCAGGAGCAGCTCGACCTAAACGCCATCCTGCCTCTGCCTGTACAACTCGAACACGCCCTGCAGGTGGCCGAGCTGCCCGCGCATCACCGCGATCCCTTTGACCGGCTGCTGATCGCTCAAAGCCTGGTGGAGCGGCTGCCCATGATCACGGGCGATCCCTTCATCGCGCGGTACCAGGTCGAGACCATCTGGTGATCACACCTCCACGGCCACGACTTCGTGGTAGAGGATGGAGGGGACGGTCAGGGTAAGCCAGCCGCCGGCCTGCTCGACGGGCGGGGCGCCACCCGCCACCAGCAACTGGACCTTCTTGGCCCGCCTGTTGGCGGGCAGCTTCAGGCGGACCTTCTGGGGGCCAACGGGCAGCGGCTCGCGCAGCGGGCCTTTCATCATCATGGGATTGGTGAGGTTGACCAGGTGGACGGTGAGCGAGTCCTTCTGCCGCCACAGGGTCACATCCAGCACGCCGGGCCCGGTGACGGTGACCGGCGGCTCCTCGTGGGCGGCCCACTGGATGGCGTTGCGCAGGAGCACGCCGTGATCCACCGACAGCACCTCCCAGAAGGCGCGGTCGATGTCCCAGGGGAAGTAGACGACGCGGCTGGCGCCCGCCTCGCGCAGGAATACGCCAGGAATATCGGTCCCGGCTTCACGCGGGTAGACCTTCTCCATGGGCAGATCGGGGTAAGACGGAATGAGAGTCAGCGGCGGATTGGGGTACAGGCCGACGGGTGAAGCGTCCACGCGAAACACGCCGTTGATGATCCGCCCGGCGTCCTCCAGCCCGGCCAGCACCGGATGGAAGCGGCCGGTGACGGGATCCTGCTCCAGGCGCAGGTATGAGTTGCGCATGGGGCCTTCGGTGCGCCCGTTGAAGCGCGCGCCGAACAGGCCGGCCAGACCGAAGTTCTGGCGGGGGCGGCCCCACTCGTTGTATAGCGAGGTCTCGTGGGTGGCCAGCAGGTTGCCGCCGTGGCGCACGTAGGCGCGAAGCTGCTCGCACTGAGCGTCGGAGAGCGCCGCGATGTTGGGCAGGATGAGCAGCCGGTAACGGTCAGCCAGCCGGGGCTCGAGCAGGCGGTCGTGCACCATCTCGAAGGGCAGGCGCGCTTCGATCAAGGCCTGGTACATCCCCAGGGTATGATCTTCCACCTTCTGCCGCGCCCGTTCGCCCCCGTAGAACCACGCGGTCTGCTGCGAGTACACCAGGCCGACGCGGGCCAAAGGCTCTTCGTTGCGGAGGTAGCGCTCCGCGCCGTGATGCCAGTGGTAAAGGTCCTCGACCACGCGCAGCCAGCGGCGGTCATAGAGCGTGCCGGAGAACTTGGTGAACCAGGGGCGCAGGCCATTGGCGATGCCGTCGGCCACCCACAGGCGGATCTCGGCCTCGCTCTGCACCGAGTCCTTCCAGCGATAGGTCTCCTCCACGCCCACGCTGAAGATGCCGATGACGGCCTTGCGCCCGAGCGTGGCGCGGTACTCCTTGGCGTTCTTACCGTTGGCCCAGGGGGGCATCAGGCCCTGACGGGCCTGGCGGTCGGCGGCCAGGGTGACGGCCCGCTCGCCGACGGTCTTCATGTCCAGATCGCTGAGGGCGCCGCCGCCGGTGTTGGGAATGAAGCGGGCGCGCGAGTTGAACTGGCGCACCGCGGCGTCCCAGAGGCCCCACATCTCGAACAGCCGCTGCTGGCGCCAGAGGATGTAGTTGCGCCGGGCCGGATCCCGCGGATCGCTGCTGCGCGGCAGATCCATGCCGTGGGCGGCGCGGAAGTTCTTCTCGCAGTGGGAGCAGAAGCACATGCCGGAGCCGGCCCAGCGGTTCGAGAAGATGCCGTCCACCTGGTAGAGCGCGACGATCTCGCGCGTCACCTGGGTCATGAAGTCGAAGCCGTAGGGCCCCAGCGTGCAAGTCACCCACATCTCGGGGCTGGCCCAGTGGCGGCGGTGACGGCCCTGCGCATCCACGGCGATCCAGTCCGGGTGGGCGTCGAAGACCTCCTGGTGGACGGCGTGCGGGTCGGTGCGGCCCCATATGACCAGCCCGAGCTTGCGGCAGCCTTCGACCAGCTCGCCGAACGGGTCGGTGTCCTTCATCCAGGCGCTGCGGTAATGCAGCGGGACGCGGGTCGGATAGTAGGCCACGCAGCCGCCCGCGCTCAGGCACACGGCGTCGGCGTGCACCCGGCGGAAGTAGCCCAGCCAGAAGTTGGGGTCGTACTGTCCGGGGTCGTTCTCGACCAGCGTCAACTGCGCCCAGCGCATGGGCCGGTCGAAGCAGTCCTCCTGCGGAGCCGCCGTGGCGGGGCTGCCGGCCAGCGCGGCGCCGGCGCCAATGAACTCCCTGCGGGAAAAACCAGACACGTCACACCTCCGATGCACTCGTACGGTCTTTGCGGTCCCTCTCGGGGCTTTGCGCGAAAGGCTTCACTTCCCCGGGCGGAAGCTGAAGTCCGTCAGGCGCACTTCGTCGCGGCCCTCGATGTTGATGCCGAACTGCCCGACGGTGAAATTCTGCCCGGGCACCGTCAGGCTGTCCAAGTCCACCCACCCTTCTCCCTGGCGCGCGCGGTGCGTGACCGTGGTGGGAGTCACCTCAACCTGCAAGGTGATGGCGAGCTCGTCCTTGAGGTCGAGCCGGTGCTGCCTCCGGATCTCGGTCTTGCGGCCCCGCACGAACACGGAGCGCCTCAAGGACTCCTTGTCCAACTCGAACAGCACGTGGTTGCGCTCGTCGCGGAAGTCCACCACCCATCGCAGCCGCTTGCCGCGTAACCAGCCGCCGCCGGAGGCCAGCGCGAGAGTTAGAGTGAACATGCCGCCGGCGGGCGTAGGACCATGCAGGGCCAGGACGCGCCCCCGCCGCACGTACGAGTTGCCCTCCTGTATCCAGTTCTGCGGATTCTCCCATCCCTCCATGCCGCCGATCTTCACCGGCGGGGGACGAGTCGGCTCGCGGGTGAGAGCCAGCTCGAGGGGCACCGTCTGACCCGCGGCGATCTGGACGCGCTCGGCGCGCTCCAGGTGGCCGGCGGCGCGCCCCACCAGGGTCCAGGAGCCCTCGTCCAGCTCGATCGCGCCGGAGTTGATGTTGCGCGGGCTCTCCCCGGCACGGGACGCGGTGACGCGCGCCCCAGGGGGCGAGACCGTCAACCGCAGCGTGCCGAAGGTGGGCCGCAGGCTCACCTCCGGGCCGTGCAGCTCCACCGTGGTACCCACCGGAAACACACGTTGTACCTGAGCCGGGCGGTGACGCTCCTTGCGCAGCTCGACGACGTGCTCTCCGGGACTGATGCTGGAGGAACGGAAAGCGCCGTCGGCGCCCACCGCGCCCAGCGAGATCTGATCCACCAGCACCTCCGCCCCCGGCGTGGCCCCGCGGATGGCCAACGAGGCCAGCCGGGGCGCCGGACGCAGCTTGAAAGCGACCCTCACTTCCTCGCCCTTGCGGACCTCGACGGTCTGCTCAGGCTCGTCCAGGAAACCCTCCTTGGCTATCTTCACCCGGTAGTGTTTGGGCGCCCGCGTGATGCGCAACTGGCCGCGGCGGGTCTGGCTGGGATATCTCTGGCCATCCAGAAATACCGTGGCGCTGTCCTCGGTGGCTACCACCACCAGCGTGCCGACGTTGCGGTCCGACTGAAGGTAGGCGGTGAGCGATGGCGAGGGGCTCACCTCGAGGAGGAACTTCCGGAGATCCCGGCCTTCGCCCACGGTTAGTTCATGCGTGCCGGGCGTCAGATTCGCCAGCTCCAGGCCGGCGGGGCCGGCTTCACCCACGGGCTGGCCGTCCAGGGCCAGCTTGGCGCTGGGCAGGCTGGAATGAACCACTGCCCTGTTCCCGGCCTGGCTCACCAGCACCGCCAGAATGCTCTTGGCGGACGGAGGAGCGGCGACCGCCGGAGCGGCGCCCGGCGTAATCTGGAAGGCGAAACTGGCCTCTCCGTAACGGTCCGCCACCTTGATGCTGTGCGCGCCCGCGGGCAGGCTGCTGAGCGTGAGCTGGCCTTCCTGCATGGCTTCGGCGGGCTGTTCGTCCAGGGTCACCTGGGCCGCTTCCAGGTCGGTGACGATGCGCACGGTCTGCGCCAGCGGCTGGAGCATCAACTCCAGAGGAGCAGTCCCAACAGGCTTCACTTCCAGCGCCGCCGAGGCGGGCTGATAGCCTTCCAGCAAGGCTTCCACCTGGTATGTGCCCGGGATAAGCTCCAGCTTCAGGCTGGAGCGGCCGCGCTCCTGGTTGTTGATGCGGATGGCGGCCCCGGGCGGAGTGGTGTGCACCTCGACGGCCACCGCGGCGGGCGCTCGTGGCCCGGTGCCCGTGAACACAACCACGGCGATGATGATCGCCGCCACCGCGGTGACGGCGCCCGAGAGTCCCCAAACCAAGCCGGGGCGCTTACTCAGAGCGGCCCAGAGCCCGCCGGCGGGTTTGGCGGCAGGGCCCTTCTGGGGCGGCGGGGGCAGAGGCGGCTGGGGGACGGGAAACGGCTGTGTGGGCGGTGGAATCGGAGCGGCGGTGGAGGTAGTCGGCGGCAGAAACGGCGCGGGCGGGGTGAGCCAGTCCTCGGGCGGGGGCGGCGGAGGCGGGGGGAGCCACTCCTCGAGCGGGAGTTCCGGAGGAGGTGGAGGCGTTGGAGGTGGCGGAGGTGGGGGGGGCGCCTCCACCGGCGGAGTTACCGTGGGCGCGGCGGCCTGATACTCCTTGGCGACGACCTCGCGCAACTGGATCAAACGCGGCTCCAGGGGGTACTCGGCCAGGCAGCGGTCGGCTTCTGCTAATGCGCCCTTCAGGTCCTTGGCGGCACGCAGTTGGCGCACGGCGGCGAAGCAGGAGGCGACGTCCTCCTCCCGCTTGCGCTCGTTCGCCATGGTGCGAATGCTCTTGGCGACCAGGTTGGACGGCTCCAACTCGAGTGCCTTCTGGGCCAGCGCTCCGGCGGCGCGCCAGTCGCTGGGTAGGATGCGGCGCGCTTCTTCGAGCCACTGCTCGAGCTGGCTGCGGCCGGAAGCGGCGGTCTCCGATGGACGATCCTGCGGCTCGCTCATGTCCTAATCCACCCCGAGCATACTCCCTGGCTGGAGGGGAGCGCAAGCGTGCCCGGGGGCTGGCGGGACTGCCTGGACGGCCGCGGAGAGGAGTTGCTATGCTCGTTGGGGGATTCGCACGATGCGGGATTCGACCTTCCTGACCAGGGTGGTCCTGAAGAACTACAAGAGTATTGCGGCCTGCGACGTGCGCTTGGGCCCCCTGATGTTCCTGGTAGGCCCCAATGGATCCGGCAAGAGCAACTTCCTCGACGCGCTGCGATTCACCGCCGACGCCCTGCGCCGGTCGCTGGACCACGCCCTGCGAGATCGGGGAGGGATCAGCGAGGTTCGGCGCCGGTCCGGCGGTCATCCCACTCACTTCACGGTGCGGCTGGAGTACGCTCTGCCCGGCGGGGTCAGCGGCTATTATGCCTACCGCATCGGGGCTCGGCCTCAGGGCGGCTACGAGGTTCAGACCGAGGAGTGCGTCCTGCTCGGCCTGGAGGCATCCCCCGGCTCGGCCCGCTACAGAGTTGAGCGGGGGCAGGTTACTGCGTGCACGGTGAAGGGAGGCCCGCCGGCTTCGGCAGATCGGCTCTATCTGGTGAATGCCGCCGGGCTGCTGGAATTCCGGCCCGTTTACGATGCGCTGTCCCGCATGGGTTTCTACAACCTGAACCCTGACCGGATTCGCGACATGCAGCCAGCAGACGCCGGGGAACTTCTAGCCCGGGACGGCAGCAACCTGACCAGCGTACTAAGCAAGTTGGGCAAGCACGCCCCGGAGACCAAGTGTCGGATTGAGGAGTACCTCGGGAAGGTGGTTCCGGGGGTTCGTGGCGTGGACGTCCGCGCCATCGGGGCAAGAGAGACGTTGGAGTTTCGCCAGGAGGTTTCCGGCGCAAAGGATCCCTGGCGCTTCTTCGCCGCCAACATGTCGGACGGAACGCTGCGTGCGTTGGGCGTTTTGGTTTCCGTCTTCCAGTCGGCCAACGGCGGAGCAGCATCCGTGCCTGTCGTGGGGATAGAGGAACCGGAGGTGGCTCTGCACCCAGCCGCCGCCGGGGTATTACTGGACATACTACGTGACGCCAGTCAGTACACGCAGATTGTGATCACGAGCCACAGCGGCGACCTGCTGGACGATGAGGATATTCCGACCGAATCGATCCTGGCGGTGCACGCTCAGGACGGCAACACCTTGATTGCACCGGTGGATGAGGCCGGGCGCAAAGCCCTCGGCGACCGCCTTTACACCGTCGGCGAGCTGCTGCGCCTTGACCAACTGAGGCCTGACCCTTCTGCCAGGCTCTCCTCCAGACAGCTTCGGTTGTTTGGTGAGGTTAGATCCTGATGCCCCGCATCGCCTCTGTGGTGGAGGGGCACGGCGATCGGGAGGCCCTGCCAGTTCTGACCAGGAGGTTGATCGCCGGGATCAATCCACTCCTGCCGGCGGATGTGGTGCGCCCGATCCGCGTGCCGAGAGGCAGACTTCTGAAGAGCGGAGAACTGGAGCGTGCGGTTCAACTGGCTGCCCTGGATGCGCGCCCGGGCGGGGCCGTAATGGTGGTCCTGGATGCCGACGACGATTGCCCGAGAACGCTCGCCCCGGACCTGTTGCATCGAGCGAGCGGCGCAGCAGGCGACCTCCCAGTGTCGCTGGTCTTGGCCAAGCGG
>VFZS01000078.1 GCA_016871095.1 Acidobacteriota bacterium | reverse complement strand
ACGCCCTGGTTCTCCGCGATCCGGTAGAGCTGCACCGGGTTCGCCCCCCGATACACACGAAATCCGGTGGTGTTGCTTGAGAAGCTCAGGCCCGTGAGCGTCACCGCGTTCGTGTTGGTCCCCGGTGGGATGCTGGCCCGCACTACGAACGACAGCGGGCTCTCCCCGCCGCCGGCTTCCAGCGCGCTCACCGCGTAGTACAGCGCCTGCTCGCCGGCCAGCGTCCCGCCGGTCGGGTTGATGACCGTGGCCAGGCTCACCAGGGGGATTCCCAGGCCCGTCAGCACTGGCTGCCCGGGCGCTATGAACCCCACCTCCAGCCGCACTTCCGTGCTGCCGTCCGCCCCGGGGGCGGTCCGCTGCGTGATCTCGAACTGCGGCTCGCCGTACTCGTCCAACACCGACCCGGTCAGCGGCCGCGGCCAGCCCAGTCCCGCCCCCGGCTGCCGCCGCCCTGTCGACCCGCCCAGCCCCGCCGCGTTGTCGTCCGAGTACCATTCATCCTGGTGGATCTGCGCCGCGATCGCTGTCGTTCGGTAGTTCAGTCCCGGCGACACACGCAGCACCCGGAACGGCTGCCGTTGCAGGCCTTCCTTCAGGTACGTCACCGTCATCAGGTCTCCCGGCCGCAGCCAGAAACCCCGCACCGTCGTCTCGAACTCCAGGAACGTGTTCCCGGCCAGCGTTTTGTCCAGCCAGAATTTCGCCACCCGCGCCGCCTGGTGGAAATGCGGGATTCCCAGCACCGGCAGCGCCATGCTCGTCTCTTGCCCCGTAGTCAGCACATCGTCCACGTCCGTGAGCGACAGGCTGTCCTGCTGGTACTCGTTGAAGGCATCCTGGAACTCCACCGTCACCCGGTTCGGCGTCTCCGCCGCTCCCTTCGACCACATCCGCAGCGAAGGTTCGCCGTTGTCCCGCCGGAGCAGGCCTGAGAACTCCGTGGTGCCGTCCCCGAACTCGTACGCCGGCCAGCCCCCGTTCAGCGCGCTGCCGCTGTTGCTGCCCTCCGGCTTCACCGGCTGCTGCAAGGCCAGCGTGTTCTCCGCTCTCAGTTGCAGCAACCCGCTGCCCGAGTACGTCAGCACCAGCCGGGCACCGTTGCGGATCCCGCGAATCACGTCCGCCGCGCTGCGTCGCCTCTCCAGCGCCAGGTTGCATTCGAACCGCTGGATCTGCACCGGATTTCCATACAGGTCCTGCGCCGGGATCTGTTCTTCGCAGTAGGCCGCCGCTTGCGCGAAGCTCCCAATGTCGATCTCATCCGGCGTCCACCCGGCCCGCCGCAGCACGTCCAGCAGCACCCACGCGGGGTTGCTGGTGAAGCTCTCCCCCAGAGACGCACCCCCCGCGGCGAACCGCTCCAGCCGCATCCCTTGCAGCAGCACCTGAATTCGTGGAAGCGATCGCCCGTCGTTGATCCGGTTCGGCACCACCACCGACAGCGCCGCCATGCTCCCGTATGGGTCACCCAGCGCGTTCCCCGCCTCATCCGTGAAGTCCAGGTTGAAGTCACCCGTCCGGTTGCCCCGCGTGACCAGGTTGTACCAGCCCGTCCCGGTCATGTTCGTTCCCGCGCGCCCCTCTGGAATCTCGGCCCCGTTCACCACCACCTTCAATACACCCTGGATTTCTCCCATTCCCAGGAGTACTTCCATCCGCGTCAGGTTCCCGTCGTTCTTGGCGAACACAATCAGCGGCGAGTACCAGGCCGTGCCGTAGATCAGCGGCACGAAGTCGTTGTACCGTGCCTCGTTCTCCAGCGCGCTCGCCAGATGCAGCCCCTTTTCCCCGTAGCTCCGCACCAGCGTGCTGGGCGGCACGAATTCGATCCCGCCGAACCGCCGCGTCGGGCTCATGCCCGCATCCTGCCGGAACATTCCCCGCTGCTCGCACTCCGCCCGCGTGTGCGCGCACGTGGTGTAGGGCGTCCCCCCGTCTGTGTTCCCCACGCCTTCACTCACGCCCGCCGAGTAGCCGCACCGGAAGAAGGGCGAGTACTTCCCTCTCGCCCCCCCGTGTACCGCCTCCTCACGCTGCGCCTCGGTGCCGGGGAACTTCCACGGACACCGCCGCTCCACCCGCACCTCGGGCAGCAGGTGCCTCTGCAAGTTCAGGCTGTTCGAAATCGCCAGCCGCAGGGTCCCCTCCGTGATCTCCTCCGGCGGGTTGGCTACGCCTCGGAACACTACCTTCGCCTCCGAGGCCGCCTGCCCCGCCCTGAGGTCAAAGAACACGAATCGGACGGTTACCTTGCTGCCTTTCCAGCCCGTGTGGCGCTCGATCTGCGAGAAGTGCGAGTCCGCGTTGGCCAGCGTCACCGACACCTTGGCGATGGCGTCGATCCCCTCCTCCGCCCCCGCCCGGATCTCGAACAGGTTGTGCCGCAGCACCCGGGCCTCGTAAACCTGCCCGTCCCACTCCACGCGGTGCGTGCTCCACCGCTCCACCGCCCCCGTCGGAAGCTGGCACTCGAACAGCAGCAGCGGAGTCTCGGTCAGGCTTAGTTCCTTCAGCTCGTTGATCGTCGCCATGCCTCGCTAGCCCTGCACTCTCGCCCGCACCCTCACTATCCCGCTGTTCTCTCCCGCTCCTTCGCTGGTCAGCGTCAAAACATCGTCCTGAAAAAACGCCTCCGCGTACACGCCCCCCCGGCTGGCGGTCTTCTTGTACATCGACGCGCCCGGTTGCGCCTCCACCTGGAGCCCGAACACCTCCGCCGTTTGCCCCGCGTTCACCTCCAGCCCGAAGCTCACCGTCTCACTCGCATCCTGGATCTTGCTCGAGTGCACCAGCCGGCTCCACGCTCTCAGGGTCCTGAACTCCTTCCGTACCGTCCCCGCCCCGCTGCTCCGGAACAGCCACAGATCCCCCGCCGCGGCGCTTCGCGCCCACAGGCTGAAGCAGTACTGATACCCGCCCGGCGCCGCCAGCGTCTGCTGCAACGTCAGCGTTGTGCCGCCCGTGTTGGCAATCCGCGTCGCCCGCGCCGTTCCCAAGGGATCCGCCATCCCTGGCGTCAGTTCCACACCAGCTTCCTTCACCCACGCCGCCTGGCTCAGATCCTCGCTCCACACCAGCAGGTTGTCGGTGGGATCCAGAAACGTGAAGCCGGCCCGTCGTCCCTCCACCGCCGCTAACAGCGCCGCCAGCCTTCCCCACTCCTCGACGGTCAGCCCCGTCAGTCCCAGCTCCCACTCCACGCTCGAGGCGCCCGCGTCCGCCAGCTTCACCGTCGTTCCGTCAACGCAGGTGTTCACCAGCGTCCGCCGCACCGCGCGCCGCTTGATCGGGAACTGCCCTCCCGCCCCGTTTGCCAACTGTGGAAAGTAGAGCATCTCAGCTCCGGTTCTCCCGCACCCTCAGCTCCGTTCGGCCGCGCATCTCCCCGCTCACTTCCACGGTCAGGTCGTCGTCTTCCAGGCTGCAATTGTCATAGGTAACGTCATCCCACGGGTCCAGGAAGGAAAACGTCCCTGCTCTCCCTTGCGCTTGAACGAAGAACTCTTGCAGGCTCTGTAGCTCCGCTTCGTCCAGGCGGTCCAGCCGGATCACCCACCGCCGCAGCGGCACGCCCCGTTCCCGGTAGCGCTGCTCGCCCCCATCCACGAACCGGTGCACACGCGTCGCGTGCTCCACCGTCCGGCTCGCCGGATACTGCATCACCGCCCCGGTCTTCAGTCTCGGAAACGCGCTCATGCCGCCACCTTCTGACTTCTGACTCCTGACTTCTGCCGGCTACACTTCACTCACCACGTCATTCAGCACGTGCGAATTCAGCATCGCCTCTCGCACTGCGCGCGCGATCTGCTCGCTATGGTCCAGAAACGACTGGCTGTCCATGGCCTGCACCTGCACCGTGATCTGCGGCTCGCTGCGCGCCTCCGCCGGCCGCCGCCAGAGCTGCTCCCACTCCCAGGTGGCCCTCTCGACCCCGCCCGGCCGCGCGATCTCTCCTTCGAACCGAATCGCCGGCGGAGCCACGTACTGGGTCAGGGGCGCTGGCGTGTCGGCCTTGCCCCCGCCGAACAGCCGCGCCAGTCCCGCCCACAATGGTGACAGCGTCAGCCCGCTCCCGAGCCTCCTCCAGATCGTACTTCCCACGCTCGCCAGCGTGGACGACCTCTCTGCCGACACCTGCGCCGCCGTGTTCTGCCACACCGCCCAAGTGCCTTGCGCGGCAGCCGCCGCCCGCTGCTGGCTTGCGGTCCGTAGTTGTCCCGTCTCCCCAGCCAACTGCTCGAGGCCCTGCGCCAGGCCGCTGTCGAAGCCCTTCAGCACTTCCTCCAGCACCTTCGCCACGTTAGTCTCGCCTCCCCGCGTCGCTTCCGCGAGAAGTCTTTCAATCTCTTTCGCGTTCATGACTCGCTTCCACCGCCAGCTCCCGGTCCAACAGCAGGAACGCCTGCACCTGCCGTGCACTCATCTCCTTCACCGGTGGCCCTCCCAGCCTCTTCCAGGCGTAGAACGCCTCCAGCCAGCCCAGGCTTTCAGCCGTGATCAGCGACTTAGGGCACTCCTCCGTCGCCACCTGGCGTCGTGCCCACACCACTCGTCGCGGTGTCGCCTGCGCCGCTGGCAGACGCCCGCAGCGCCGCCTCGTCTCCAGGCCTTTCTTTCGGCATTCCTCGCACTTCCATCCGGCCTGGCGCGCGAACTGAAAATGGAAGGCGACTCTCAGTTTCTCTCTTCGTCCTCGCTCAGGCCGGCCTCGGCTTTGATCGCCGCCAGCGCCTCCCGGCACAACTCTTCCGGTCCGGCTTCCAGCAGCGTCTCCGGCGTCGCCGCCTGCCCGTCTAGTTCCAGGCCCTCGACGCCCGCCAGCCCCCACAGCAGGTACAGCCGGTCGATCTCACCCACCAGCAACGTGGCTTCGATCTTCTCCCGCGGGTCCTCCCCCGCCTCAAGGAACTCCGCCCGCCCCGCCAGTTCACGCACCCGCCGTAGCAGCTCCAGCCGCCGCCCGAACGACATCCGGTTCAGCCGGAACCGCACTCCCGGCTGGTTCTTCGACTCCACCGTCACCGTGCTCTGGTATTCCATGGCTCCTATCCGAACGCGACGTAGATCTCGTCGTCCACCGTCCCCTGCGCCTGGCACTGCCGGAACCGCCACTCCAGGCGCCGGTCACTGTCATCAAACTCCGGAACCTCCGGAACTACGCTCTTCAGGTACACTCCGAACAACTGCCCCGCCTGCTGTCCCAACTGGAACATCACTGCCACCGGCGACTGCTGTCGCGCCGCCTGGTACAGCGCCTTGGTGGCCGCGTCGTCCTGCTCGTACAGCGTCAGGTCCAGCGTCACCTTGCGCCGCCCCGGCGCGATCACGTACGGCGGCACTACCTTGCAGCCGAACTCGCGGCTGCGCGTCTCCAGGTCGTTGTCCACCACCAGTTCCGCTTCCGTCACCGTGTAGAACAGGTCCGGCGTGTTCCCCAGCCACGCCTCCCCCAGGTGCCCAGGAACGATCGAGTAGTCAAACAGCTCCGCCGCCGGCTCCTCCGGGAAGCTCTGCATCTCCCCCTGCCCGGCCGCGAAGCTGGCGTTATCGATGATGTCCCGCGCCGGTCCGCTGAACTCCAGCTCGTGGTAGTCTCCGTTGACCGTCACCCGGATGCGGTTCACTCCCGCTCCGTTCAGGATCCGCTGCACCGCCGTTCCCGGAGTCCAGTAGTCGTACAGGCTCGCGCTTCCCAGTTCCGTCTGCGGCCCGTAGCTGACTGTCTTCCCTACCGGCGAGCCGGCCGTCGGCGCCAGCGTGAAGGGCGCGTTCAGCTCCACGCTGGTCCCGCTCACGATCGACACCACAAACCGGATCTCCCCCCCGAACGTTACCGCCTGCCCCACGGCCAGTCCGTGCGCCCCCGCCAAGTTCAGGACCTTCCCGCTGGAGCCTTCTCCCACCGTGCTTCCCTGGAAGATCTCCGGCGCTCCTCCCAGCCCGGCCTGGACCAGTGCGCCATAGCTGGGCGGCTGCGTCTGCTCGCTCCAGGCCGTCAGGTACGTCCTCAGCTCCCAGTTGGTCCGCTTCCGCAACCCCCACGGGATGCCGGGAAACGTCCGGCTCCCGGTCTTGTCACGCCGCTCCGGCCGCTCCAGCCGCTGTTGCGCCATCAGCTTCACCGCCGGGATCCGGTGCTCCGCCGCCACCGCCGGAACTACTCCGTAGTTCTGCTCCAACGCCACATACAGCCGGTTCGCACTCGACAATACGTACGCCATATCCCTCCTCTCCGCTCCTCGCGCGCCAGGCCGCCCTAGGACCTCCCTTTGCCTTCTTCCCGGGGCCTCCCCGCCACTGCGCCGCAAGGCGCCCCGCCGCGCGGTTAGCGCCTACGCGCTCGCCTCCAGCTCGAACTCCACTTTGGCCGCTTGCAGGAAATTCCTGCCTCCGTGTTTGATGGGACCGAATTCCACCTTGTAGCCGCCTGCGTAGTAGATCCCCGGCGCCCACTCCCCGCGGTGCGCGTCCAGCACGTCGGTCACGGCGCTGGTGTACGCCTGCAACTCTCGCGATACGCCTTCCAGCCGGTCGCTGGTAGCTCGCACCTCCACGGCCATGAACACCTTGCCCGAGAACGTGCGGAACTTCTCCTTCAGCACATTCGCCATGCCCCGGCAATACACGTACACCGCCGGATACTTCGCGCCCGCGCTCTTCTCCGCCACCTCGAAGGCCACATTCTGGCCCACCACTTGTTCCGCGCCGATCTGCGCCAGTTCCAGCCGCTCCAGCGCCGCCACCGCGCCCACCGCGTAGGGCAGACCCGTGGGCGCTGCCAGCATCTGCAACAGCGTGTTGGTTGCTTTGCTTCCGACCGTTGCCACGCCTTACCCCCTCAGGAATCCGCCGCTCGCCCGCACGTAGGAATCCGGCTCCTGGCCCGCTCCCGGCGCTCCCCCTTGCTTCAGCCCCGTGGCCGGCAACGTCCAAGCCGTACCCGCTGCTACAGGAGTGGCGTTTTGCAGGGTTTCGTTCCCCAGCTTCAGCCCCACGTACACGTTGAACCACCGTGCGTTTGCGGGCGGGTTCACCGCCTGCACCACCAGCAGCGTGTTGGTCCCCGTGCTCAGCACCGCCAGCTCGCTCGGGTTGCCCTCAACCCCGCTCGCGTTCAGCCACGCCGCGCGCACATAGTACGTCGCCCCCGGTAGCGGTCCCGCCACGCTGCTCAGCGACGGCTTGGCCGCCTGCACTACCGGATCTGCCACGATCCCCACTCCGATCCGGTACAGCGCCTGCGCGGCCCACTGCGCCAGCCGGTGGTACTCCTTCCACTTCCCCTTGTACCGGTCGTTCAACTGGCTGTTGTAAACGTCCCGGTACACCAGCGCCAGCGTGTGGAAGATGTGCCACTTCTTAAGCGGCGCCGTCACCACCACGCGCTTCAGCTCCAGCGCCGGCCACGCTATCCCGGCCCAATCTCCGCTCCCGCGCTCCAGCAGGAACATGGCCAGTTGGATGCCGATCTCCTGCCGCGCCAGCACCAGCTTCACCGTCAGGTCGATGCGCTCCGTTCGCGCCACGTCCAGCAGCGAGCTTTCGTAGGCCAGCAGTTCGTCAATGGTTGAGATGGTGCCATCCGTGAATAGGGCCATTGCCGTTCTCCCTGGGCCGCGCCCTCTACTTGGAGCGGCCGCCCCGCGGCCGCTTCAGCGTCTTAAGATCGCTCTCCGATACCACCGCGATCTGGATCCGCCGGGCCATGTCCGCCTGCTCCGCCGCCCGCTGGGCTTCCGCCGTCTCCGCACGGAACTCCGCGCTCTCCTCCGGCGTCGCCAGCCGCGCTCGTCCCTCCACCACCATGCGTGCCGCCAGCGCGCGCGGCACTTCCGTCCGCACGCCCGGCCGGCCTCCGTCCGGCGTCTCCTGGCTCACCACCACCGCGTGCTCCTCGGAGATGCCCGCCTCCACCTGCCGCAGCTTCTGATAGAACACTTTCAAGTCCATGTCCTGTTCACCTGAATTCCCCGCCGGCCAGCCACCCGGCTCGCGCCGCTTCAGGGCGCTCCCCCGATGGCTGGCCACGCGAGGCCGGCTTACGTTCTCACTTGCACGCCGAAGCTGTTCCGCAGCACCGCCGCGCCGTACAGCACGTCCACCGTGAACTGCTGCGCCAGCGTGTTGGGCTGGTAGCTCATCACCACGCGCATCCCGAAATTGCCCAGCTCGGCGTAGTCCGCGATCGCTCCCGTTCCCGGCAGAGGCTGCGGCAGCCGCCGCACCACCAGGCCGATGGCGCTGCGCGCGAATGCCACGTTCTGCGTGGTCACCGGCGCGCTCCCCGTCTTGGCCACGAACTGCGACCGGAACACGAAGAAGTCCTTGATCTTCCCCACCGTGCCCTCGATCAGCGCCCGCAGACCGGCCTCCCCGGCCGTCTGGAACTCGCTGAACCGCGCAATCTGCCGCAACTGCGAGTACGTCGCGGCGTCCACCACCAGGTGCTTCGGCTCGCTGGCCGGTACCTTGGCCTGGAACAGCGCCGTCTCCGCCGCGTCCACCACCGCCTCGGTGATCGGCGTCCCCGCCGTCCCCACCGGTGCGTTCGCCGTGAAGCTGGCGTACAGGTTCAAGAGGTCGCTCTCGATCTTCTCCGCCAGGGCCACCACGGCCGGTTGCATGTACAGCTTCAGCAGGTCCGGAACGGCCAAGACCTTGGTCACGTCCGGTACCTGGAAAGTCGCCTCGGCGTGCGTGTTCAGCACGATCTGCGCATTCCCCAAGCTGGGGTTTTGCGTCTGAACCGTTCCGCCTTGGGCGAGGTTGTTGGCCACCAGGCTCGGCGGGATCGGCACGTTCACCGTGTCCCCCGCCTGCGCCAGGGTGGGTTCGAAATCGCGATTGACTAGGTTGCCCATGACGAGGTTTCCCATCAGGGCCGGCAGTGCGTCTGCCGCCACCAGCTTGACAATCGCGTTCGCCACATTGGCTGACGTAATAGCTGGCATCTTCTGTTTTCTCCTCTGTGATTAACCACCCACGCGAACCGTGGAATGGATCCCTTGTGGGGCAGGCTCTCAGTTTGCGCCAGGCTCCCAGCCCGGCCCTTCCGACTGCTCACTTCTGTCTTCTGACTCCTGCCCGCCCCTACGCCCCTCTCAGCGTCTGCATCGCCACCCGCGCGATCTCCTGCCGGACCCGCTCGGCTTCCTCCCCGCTCATGCCCGGCTTGATCTTGTCCAGGTCCACGCTGCCCCCGCTGGCGGCCGTTGTCCGCTGACCCGTGCTCACTCCCGAGCCGCCCGTGATCCGCGCCGGCAGGAACTCCGGGTTGTCCCGCACGAACTGCGACACGAACTCCCGCAGCGCCGTCTCCCCCTGTTCCCCGCGCCCCACCAGCCGCCCGTCCTCGGTCCGGTAGATGTCCTCCTTCACCGCCCGGAACGCCAGGTCCACCTTCCCGACTCCGTGCCGCTGCAATTCCGCCCGGATGCTGGCGTTGCGGTCCGACTCCTCGGCCTGCTGCCGGCTCCGCTGGTTCTCCTCCACTAGCTCGTTGACCCGCCGTTCCAGTTGCTCCCGCCGCTTGCGCTCCTCCAGCAGCTCCGCCTTGTAGGCTGGCTCCGCTTTGGTCTGCTCCCGCCTCAGGTACTCCTCGATGGTTTCCCGAATCAATCCGCGGAGCTCGCTTCCCGCCGTCTCCGCCGCCGGCGTCTTGTTTTCTTCCATGGCCCTTTCCGCTTTCCTCACTGCTTGAATGACTCCTCGATCTCCCCGGCGATCTGGTCCTTCACCTGCTGCCGCACGTCGCACAGATACTTGGCCGCCAGTTTTTTGTAGACCTGCTTGCGCATGGTGGGTGACTCGATGCCCAGCTCCAGCAGCCGCCGCGCGTCCTCCAGCTCTGCGCTAAAGTCCCCGATGTCGAACTCGTCCAGTCCCGAGACGTCAATCACCAGCTCGTCCTGCCGCGCCGCCGCGATCGACCGCAGTATCCTCTTCAGGGTGTCCTTCACCGCGTCCCCGTAGGCTCGCAGCACTTCCTGCGTGATCGTGTAATCCCGCTGCTTGCTCGCCCCAGACACCGGCGCCCCCACCGCCAGACCGCCCCCCGCTTGCGCCATCAGGTAGCACACCCGGTAGATCTCGTCCTTCAGCCGCACCAGGTTCTCGGCCGCGATCTGGTACACCTTCCCTTCTGGCTCCGTCCACCCGAAGCGGTCTTCCGGGCCCAACTGGATGTAGTAGGCTTCCCCGACAATCTGCTTCCAGTCCCGCTCCGTGTACACCACCGGCATGGCGAACAGCCCCATGGTCAACGCCCAGCTCAGGGCGTTCGACTTGTTGAAGTGCTCCAGTTGCAGCAGCGCGGCTTTGTTCATCAGCCACAGCCCCTCGCTCACTTCCAGCGGGAACAGCGGCACCTGCCTTTGGCTGGCCAGCCCGTGCCGCCCCGCATCGATCAACTGCGGCTTATCCGGCTTCTCCTTGCCTTCCACCCGCCGCCACATCCGAAACTCTTCCTTGTCGTAGTAGACCCAGCGCGTCTCCTTGACCCCGGCGTCGCCCCACTGCTCGCGCCGCAAGCTCGACGTTCGCAGCACCACCCACTCGTAGTTGCCCCGCTCGTCGAAGCTCCAGTCGATCACTTCCTCCGGCGTGTACGCCTGCAAGTACGCCCGCGAGGCGCCCCGCGCTTCCTCCTCCGCCCGCGTCGCTGCCGGCGCCTCCTGCCGCGGGAAGTCCACCAGCGTGAAGCCGCACCCGCTCAGCAGCGCCTCCACCAACTGCCTCCGGAAGAACTCCGCCAGCGGCGTTCCCCGCCGGTCGCAATCCTCCGTCAGCGCCCCGAAGAACCCCCGACCCGTTTCGTCGCTCCCCTCGAAGCTCAGCACCGGCTCCCGCCGAAACAGCGTCGCCGCGTACCAGTCGATGATCGAGCCTACGTAGTTCTCATAGAACACCCGGCTCAGCCGCTCCAGGTACACATCCAACGGCTCCTTCTGCCGCCGGATCAGGTACTCCCCGGCGCGTCCCCGCAACGCCTCCCCGCCCGCGTACAGGTCCCGGTACTTCCGCCACATGGCCTTGCTGGCCACGTACTCGCTGTGTTCGTGGTCTATGTCCGGCATCCTACTTGCCCCTCAAAGCAGTGGCACACTCTGCTCTCCCACCGGCGTCTGTGGCCGGCACTCCTGCCACACCAGGTACCCCAGCGCGTCCGACAGGTGCGTCCGCCGCGGGTCCTTGTCCTTGTCGATCACGTGTCCCTCCGGCCGGTACCTCACCTCTTCCAGGTCCTTGATCAGCTCCACGCACCGCCGGTCTACCAGCAGGTGCTTCTCGCCAGCCGCCGTCCGCAGCTTCGCGTTCAGCAGCCCCACCCGCTCCCGCACCAATGGGTTCGCGCGCGGCACCTTGTAGGTCACGCCCCCGTAGCCCGCCTTCCGGAAGAACTCCTGGATGATCCGGTAGTCGGTCGTGCCGGCCGTCTGCATCCGGTTCCCCGAGGCATCCCCGTACACCGTGATCCCCGCCGTGTGCCGGGCAAACCGCGCCGCGAACGCCTCGCAGGCCTGCTCCGTGCTGGCCCGCTCCAGCGCGATCTCGTCCAGCACCGACACCGTCTCGCCCTCGATCTGCGCCACCACCGAGCACATCGGGCTCACGTTGAAGTCCAGCGCCCACTTCAGCGGCAGTTCCGGTTTTGCCCTCAGTTCCGTCACATGCCCCTGCCGCTCGAAGGCGTAATACACCCGGCCTCCGCTGATGTTCAGGTACTCCCCCATCACTTCCTGCTGGTAGAAGCGCTCGTCGTAGCTGCGCTTCAGCCGCTCGTAGAAGTCCGGGATTCGATCCAGCAGGTGCTGGTTCTCGAAGGGCTGCGCCAGGATCACCTCGTAGCCCTCCACCGGCTCTTGCAGAAATCGCCGGTACACCCAGTCGTGCCCCTTCGGCGTCCACGCCGCGAACCCGCACAACCGCGTAGCGCGACGCTCCCGCAAGCGCCCCTCCAGGATCACCCAGGCCGCCTCCGGCGTGTAGGTGAGCTCGTCCAGTCCGAACCACGCCAGGTTCATTCCCCGCAGCCGTTCGTACTCGTCCATCGGCCGGAACAGCACCCGCGTGCGCGTGTCCTTCACCACCAGCACGTTCTCGGCCTTGTTGTGCTCGAAGGGGATCCCATCCCGTTCCAGGATCTCGAACAGCGTGCTCTGCACCGCGTCCCGCAGCATCGGGTACGTCGGTGCGCCCAGCAGCCCCGTGCATCCGGGGTTCAAGTAGCTGAGCCTGATCGCCTCCTGGCACAGTGCCTGGCTCTTCCCCGAACCGATCGGCCCTGAGAATCCCTTGAACCGCGCCGTGCTGCGGTGGAAGCGCGCTTGCGACGGAAGCGGAGTGTACCTTATGTCTTGTTCGCATCTCCCTCCTCGCACGGTTCGACCCATGAGACTCTGATCTCCCTTGGCTGCTCCTCTTCCAGTTCTTTCTCCAGTTGCAGCAGGCGGATGAGGTCGCCCACGCTGGGCTTCATCTCGCCCGACGTGAGCTTCTCCTTCATCTTCTGGATCATCTCCTCCACCAGCGCTTTCTGGCTCTCTTGTCGCGCCTGCTCCGCAGTGCGCTTGCTGCTCCCGGTCTCCTTCTTGCCCCGGACCGGCTTCTGCTGTTGCTTCTGCGCCATCCCTTCCCTCAGCCGCCCCGGCCTCTGCTCACCCGTCTGGAAAGTAGCACCTGCTCCGCCCCACGCCGCCCCGCCGCTTCCTCATCACTCTGAAAACGCACG
>VFZS01000077.1 GCA_016871095.1 Acidobacteriota bacterium | reverse complement strand
CTTGTAGACCGCGTTCCAACTGCCCACGTCGTTCCACTGTATGTCATCGGCGGGCAACCCCACCACTTCCCCGGCCTTCTCCAGCACGGCGTAATCCACCGAGATGTTCTGGCACCGGGGAAAGACCTTCCGCAAACACTCGCCGAAACCGCGCTCCCCGAAGGGTGGCAACGACGCCAGCAGGGTCGCTGCCTTGGGAAGGTGACAGCGCAGCGCCTCCAGGAACACGCCGGCGCGCCAGAAGAACATGCCCGAGTTCCAGTAGAAGCGGCCCGCGGCGACGAACTCCTCGGCCGTCTTGGGGTCTGGCTTCTCGCGGAATCGCAGGACCGGGGCCGGGGTCAGGCTGCCGGCCCGAGTCCCCTCGGGGAACTCGACGTAGCCGTAACCGGTCTCGGGCCAGCGAGGTTGTATGCCCAGCACAACCATGCGCCCGCGCTGGGCTGCGCTGTAAGCGGCGCGGACCAGCCTCAGGAAGCGGGCCGGCCTGCCTATCACCTGGTCGGCGGGGAACACTCCCATGACCGCGTGCTCATCCAGCGATCGCAGGATCTGCGCCGCCAGCCCGATGCAGGGAGCGGTGTTGCGCTGCGCCGGCTCGGCCAGGATCTGCCGCCGCGGGATCTCGGGCAACTGCCGGGCGATCTCGGTTCGGAGGTAGTCGTTGGTCAGCACCCAGAGGCGCTCGGGCGGCAACAGGGGGCGCAGCCGGTCCACGGTCTGCTGGATCAGGGACCGCTCTCCCAGAACACTCAGCACCTGCTTGGCGTGGGACCGGCGGCTGCGGGGCCAGAAGCGGGTGCCCCGCCCGCCCGCCATGATCAGACCGTAGTAGCTCGCTCGGGACATGGATGCTCCTTCCGCGGCAAGAAGTCAGTAGTCAGAATGCGGGATGGCCTTCCGCTGGCGAGCTTCGGCCCTTCTGACTCCTGTCTCCTGACTCCTAAGAAGTAGAATACCCGCGCACCAGCTTCAGCGTGCGCTGCCAGCGGGTCTTGGCGAAGAAATTCTGGAGCACGTCGATCAGGTGGTCCAGGCTGATGGTGGACTTGGCCAGTTGCTCGGTGGGGGCGTCGTAGGACCAGTAGATCACCAGCGGCTTACCGACGATGTTCTCCCGGGGGATGAATCCCCAGTAGCGGCAATCCCAGGAGGAGTCCCGGTTGTCACCCAAGGCGAAGTAGTGCTTTTCCGGAACCACCAGCTCCCCATTCTCCACGTGCTTCTCCAGCATCTCCAGGGCCTGCGGGGGCAGGGGCAGATTGGGCACGCCGGGGAAGTTGTCCCGGTAGGAGTCCGTGTAGGGGGTCTTGTGGTACTTGTATGGCTCATTGAGCTTCACCCCGTTCACGAAGACTTCCTTGTTCTCGATGCGTACGCGGTCTCCAGGCAGGCCGATCACCCGTTTCACGTAAGTATCGGCGATGCTGACCGGATAGCGGAACACGATGATGTCGCCGCGGCGGATGGCCTTATAGGGAAGCAGGTACTTGCTCACCGGACCGCCGGGCGCATAGGAGAGCTTGTCCACCAGGAGGTGATCCCCTATCAGGAGGGTATCCTCCATGGAGCCGGTGGGAATCACGAAGGCCTGCACCAGGGTGGCGATACCGAACAGCAGCAACACGACGGTGACCGTCCACTCGGCGATGGCGCCGCGCGGCGCATCCGGCACACGATACTCCACCGGCCGCGGCGCCGGCTCGGCTAGGCTGCCCTGTCTTCGACTCACCTGTGTCCTCGTGAAACCTCTCGACTTCCCATTCTAACAGCCCCTGGAAAAAGCCCGCTGGCAAGCTCAAGCTTGCCCCACTGGTACCTCCAGCCACTGACCTGCCCGGTGGGACATGCTTCAGCTTGTGACCCTCCAATCGCCGAAGGGGCTTTTTCCGCGAGGCGCCCGCCGCCGGAGCGCGCTGCTGTCCCGCCCCAGGGGAGCCCTATTCCTGCCTGGAGGGCCACCACCCCCATAGACGCAACAGCTCACAGAACGAAATGCCCACATTAACCACGCCCAGGCCGGTCACCGCCCCCCGCGTGTAGGGACTCAGCCAAACCGCGCTCCATCCCGGCGCCCAGGTGAGGAGGTAGTTCCGCTCCCACAGCGTCAGCCAGGGAAGCACCATCAAGGCCGCGCCCAGCGCCGAGCAGGAGAACACCCAAAGCAACCCTAAGGCGGCCTGTAGCCAGCGGCGCTCGCCCAGGCCCGTGACCGCCCCGTGAAGTTCAGGCCCTCCTTCGGGTAGGCCCGTGTTGGCTGACTGCTTGGGCGCTCGGGAAGGCGCCGAATCAGGCGGGCACGGGCCTAGCGCCATAGCCAGCCGGCCTCCGCGGCGCCGTTCCGCCGCCGTTGCTCAGACAGCCACCACAGCCAGCGCGGCGTGGCCGCCTGAACCGGCTGATAGGTGAACCGGTGCTCCACAGTGGGAGCATACCGGTGCAGGGCCTTCAGGTGATCGCCGGTGGCATACCCTTTGTGCCGCGCCAGGCCGTACTGCGGGTAGACGCAGTCCCACTCGCGCATGACCCGATCCCGCGCCACCTTGGCCAGGATGGAGGCCGCCGCGATGCACTGGCAGGTGGCGTCCCCGCGGATCAGGCCTTGCTGGGGCTGGGGCAGATCCACCGTCAGCGCATCCAGCAGCAGGTAGTCGCCCTTGGGATGCAGTTGTTCCAGGGCCTGTTTCATGGCCAGACGGGAGGCCTGGTAGATGTTGATGCAATCGATCACGCGGGCGTCCACCGCCGCCACCGCCCAGCTCACGGCCCGTTCCCGAATGTGCCCGGCGAGTTCCTCGCGGCGCTCCGCGGGGAGTTGCTTGCTGTCGGCGAGGCCGCGCACCGGGCGGTCAGGGGAAAGGACCACCGCAGCGGCGAAAACCGGACCGAACAGCGAGCCGCGCCCGGCCTCATCGGCGCCGGCCACCCGGAGGAAGCCGGCCTGGCGCAAGCGCCGTTCGAGGCTTCCGGTGCAGCGGGTCGGGCGTGCGGAGCCGGCCGGCAACTTACTCGCGCTCTCGCAGCCGGGCGGCCTTGCCCTTGCGCCCGCGCAGATAGTAGAGCTTGGCCCGGCGCACCCGCCCGGTGCGCACCACCTCGATGCGGTCCACCACCGGTGCGTTCAACGGGAAGATCCGCTCCACCCCGTGGCCGAAGCTGATCTTGCGCACGGTGATGGTCTCGCCCAGGCCCGTGTTGTTACGGGCGATCAGAGTGCCCTCGAACGCCTGGAGGCGCTCCTTCTCAGCCTCCCTGATCTTCACGTGCACCCGCACGGTATCGCCCGGGCGCAACTCGGGATGGCCCTGGCGCCCGTGGCTGTCAGCAAACTTCTTCAACAATGGGTGACTCATGTTCCTGCTTCCTCAACTGCAACAAATCCGGCCGCAGCCGGCGCGTCTTCTCCCGGGCGGCGTCCCGCCGCCAGCGGCGGATGGCCTCGTGGTGGCCGCTCAGCAGCACCTCGGGCACTTTCCAGCCGCGCAAATCCGCCGGCCGCGTATATTGGGGGCAATCCAGCAGCAGCCCGCCCTCTCCGGAGGCGCTGAAGGACTCCCGCACCGCTGAAGCCTCATTGCCCAGCACGCCCGGCAGCAGCCGGGCCACCGCGTCGATGACCACCGCCGCGGCCAATTCGCCTCCGCTCAAGACGTAGTCGCCGATGGATAGCTCCTCATCGGCCAGATGCTCGGCCACACGCTCGTCCACACCCTCGTAACGGCCGCAGATCAGCAGCAGCTCAGCGTACCCGGCCAGCCGCTCAGCCACCGCCTGCTGGAACAGCCGCCCCTGCGCCGACAGCAGCACCACCCGCTGCTCCGCCCGCCGCTCTCCGAGGATCGATTCCACCGCCAGGAAGACCGGCTCAGCCTTGAGCAGCATACCTTCCCCGCCCCCGAACGGCCGGTCGTCCACAGTCTTGTGCCGGTCGAAGGTCCAGTCCCGCAGATTGTGGATGCGGATCTGGAGCGCGCCGGTCTGGCCGGCCCGGGCCACTACCCCGTGTCCGAAGGGACCTTGAAAGAACTCCGGGAATATGGTTAGCACGTGAAAAACCATCAGCCGCTCAGTTCCTTCAATCCTTCCGGCAGCGCCACCACGATGCGGCGCGCGGCCAAATCAACCTCCACACAAATCGAACGCGCAAAGGGCACCAGCAACGGCGGCCCTGGCGCGCCGGCGTCTACTTCCATCAGCGGGGCTGCGCCGTAGTTCTGCCAGCCCGTCACCACGCCCAGCGTACTTCCACTGGAAGCATCGACCACCTGGCAGCCCACCAGATCCGTCTGGTAGTACTCGCCCGGGGGTAGCTCCCGCCGTTCGCTCAAGGGTACGCGAACCTCCCACCCGGCCAGCTCTTCGGCCGCGGCGATGCTATCGATGCCGCGGAACTTGAATAGCAGCCGGCCGCGATGCTCGCGGACCCACTCGATAGCCGTCTGCCGGGGCTCGCTCCGGGCGCCGCACAACCACACCACCTGCTCCGGCCCGAAGTCCTCGACCCTGCGGCCCAGGGACTCCGCGAAGAGCGCCCCGCGGTTACCCCAAGCCCGAGTCAGCCGCGCCAGCGCTACCCACTGCTGGCCGGGGCCAGGTTGCGCCGCCGTTTCCAGACGCTACTCCAGAATCTCCAGCGTGAAGCGCCGGTTCAATTTCATACCGGCGGCGCCTAGAATCGTCCGAACGGATCGTGCGGTCCGGCCCTGCTTGCCGATCACCTTGCCCAGGTCGCTGGGAGCTACCCGCAGCTCCAGGACGGTGACCTGCTCGCCTTCCACCTCGCGCACGGAGACTTGGTCCGGGATGTCGACCAGCGCCTTCGCAATTTCTTCAACCAGCTCTCGTATCCCTGGCATCCCTGCGCCTCCTTCGATGCCTCGATTCTAGCAGAAGCCCGGACCGCCGGAGCACCGGCCCGCCGCTACGCGGCTGGCTGGGCAGCCGGCGCCGGATGCTTGGCCAGCAGCCGCGCCACCGTGTCGGAGGGCTGGGCGCCCGCCTCCAGCCAGTGTGCGATCCGGTCGTGCTTCAGCTCCACGACAGCCGGGTCCCGCACCGGGTTGTAGTGACCCACCACCTCGACGGAGCGCCCGTTCCGGGCCTTCTGCTTCTCTATCACCACGACACGGTAGGACGGCTTCTTCTTGCCGCCGAACCGCGCCAAACGAATCATCAACATACTTGCCTGTTCGCTCCTGCTCCCTTAAATTCGCTGTTCCAGAATGCCCGACAGCTTGAGCTTGCCCAACCGCTTGCCCATGAAGCCGCCGGTCAGATTCCTCATCATCTTGCGCATTTGCGCGTACTGCCGCAGCACCAGGTTGACTTCCTGCACCGTAGTGCCGCTGCCCCGCGCGATGCGCCGCCGCCGCGAGCCGTTGATCAGTCCGTGATGGGCCCGCTCCCGGGGCGTCATCGAGTCGATGATGGCCACCACCCGGGTGATCTGCTTCTCGTCCACCTGGACGTTCTTCAAGTCCTTCAGGAACCCCACCTGGGGCATCATCGACAGGATCGATTCCAGCGGCCCCAGCTTGCGCAACTGCCGGATGTGGTCGCGGAAATCCTCCAGGGTGAATTCGTCCTCCAGCAGGCGGCGGGCCGTCTCGGTGGCCTGCTTCTCGTCGATCTCCTCCTCCACCTTCTCGATGAGCGACAGCACATCGCCCATCCCCAGGATGCGGGAGGCCACCCGCTCGGGAAGAAACGGCTCGAGGGCGTCGGACTTCTCACCCACACCCACGAACTTGATGGGCTGCCCGGTCACCGAGCGGATGGACAGGGCCGCGCCGCCGCGGGCGTCGCCGTCCATCTTGGTGAGAATGACCCCGGTGATCCCCAGGCGCTTGTGAAACTCGTCGGCGCTGCGCACGGCGTCCTGTCCGGTCATGGCGTCGGCCACAAACAGGATCTCGACGGGATTCAGCAGCGCCTTGAGCTGCGCCAGTTCCAGCATCAGCTCTTCGTCGATGTGCAGCCGCCCGGCGGTGTCCACCAGCAGCACGTCACGGCCGCTGTTGGCCGCCTCGCGCCGCGCCGCCCGCGCCAGCTCCGCCGGCAGCTTCTCCTCGGCGGTGCCTTCGTAGACCGGCAGCTTCACCTCGCGCCCGATCACGCTCAACTGCTGCCGCGCCGCCGGCCGGTAAACGTCCACCGACACCATCAGGGGGCTGTGCCCGTTCCGCTGGAGCCAGCGCGCCAGCTTCCCGGCGGTGGTGGTCTTTCCGGAGCCCTGGAGGCCCACGATGAACACCCCGCTGGGAGGGTCGTTGGAGAAGCGCAGCTTGGCCTGCTGGCTGCCCAGGACGCTGACCAGCTCGTCCCGGACAATCTTCACCACCTGCTGGGCGGGGGCCAGGGCAGTGAGCACTTCCTCGCCCAGCGCCTTCTGCCGGACGTTCTCGATGAGTTGCTTGACCACCCGGAAATGGACGTCGGCCTCCAGCAACGCCATGCGGATTTCCTTGAGCGCCGCCTCCATGTTCGCAGCCGTCAGCCGTCCCTCACCGCGGAGGTTCTTGAAGACGCGCTGTAGCTTTTCGGATAAGTTGTCGAACATGAACAAGTTGCGCCCGGATTAGGGCGGACACATGGAGGCCGCGGTTCTCCGGTGGTCCTTTCATTATACGGGGCTGGCCCGCGCCCGCGCTACTCGGGCAGCCAGCCGGCCTGCCGCTTGCTCCAGCCAGATCCGTGGTGAGCTACGATCGTTTGATGAACCTGGCCCATGAGGAGCTGAAATGACCATCACCAGACGGGACGTCGCCAGGAGCGCCGCCCTGGGCGCACTTTCCTATTCGCGCGTGCTGGGAGCGAATGACAGGATCGGGCTGGGCCTGGTTGGCGCGGGCGGCCGCGGCCGGTACGTCATGAGCCGCTTCCAGCTCAACCCCGACGTCGAGGTCCGGGCCGTCTGCGACGTCTACGGCGCGCGCATCGACGAGGCGCTGGCCAAGGCCCCCGGCGTGAAATCCTTCTACCAGCACGAGAAGCTGCTTGAACTCAAGGAGGTCGATGCCGTGCTGGTCGGATCGCCCGATCACTGGCACAAGGACCACGCCATCGACGCCCTGAACGCGGGCAAGGACGTCTACGTCGAGAAGCCGCTGTGCCGCACGCTCGAGGAAGCCCCGCTGATGGTCCAGGCCGCCCGGCGCAACGACCGCATCTGCCAGGTGGGCGTTCAGCAGCGCTCCGGTCCGGTCTACCTGGAGGCGCGTGAACTGTTCGTCCAGTCCGGCCGCATAGGCAAGGTCACCTGGGTGGAGTGCGTCTGGAACGGCGGGCCGCCCCGTCCTTTCGCGGCGCGCAGCGGCGGCGTCATCGAAAAGCCGTCCAATCTGGATTGGGTGCGGTTCCTCGGCCCGGTGCGCTACCGCGACTGGAACCCGCGGATGTACTTCAACTTCCGCGCGTTTCTGGATTTCAACGGCGGGCGCATGACCGACTTCGGCCACCACTGGATGGACGTGGTGCACATGTATCTGGGCGAGCGCGCCCCGGACTCGGCCGTCGCCGCCGGCGGCATTCATCACTCCCGGGAGGGCGCCGACGCCCCCGACACTATCGCCGCCCTGTTCGAGTATCCCGGCTTCACCGTGTCTTTCCAGTCGGTGGTGGTGGGCAATCCCGCACCCTACGGGATCACTTTTTATGGCGACCAGGGCAAGTTGTTTGTCGACCGGAACCGCTACGTCTGCACCGGCGCGGAGAAAGGCGCTCAGCCCATCGTGAAGCAGTTCCCCGGGGACATCACCTCGGACCACGTGCGCAACTTCCTGGACTGCTGTAGGTCGCGCAAGCTGCCCACCGGCGATGTGGCCTTGGCGGCGGTCTCGATCGTGCCGCCCCTGCTGGCCGTGAAGTCGTACCTGGAGAAGCGGCGCCTCCGCTACGATCCCGTCCACAGCCTGGTGCTGCCGGGCTGAGCCGGGCGGCAGCGACTGCTGAGAAGGCCTTCCGCTGTGAGGCAGGCCCCCGGTCTGCGGGCCGACCCCCTGGTCGGCTTCTCGGGTTTCCGAACACGCCGGCCGGGGGGCCGGCGGCGACTCAGGGGAGCCGCCCCACCAGGGGCCCACGCGGCTGGGTGTATACTCTATCGCAGCGGGGAAGCAACGCTTCCTCGGGGGAGCACGCGTATGGACCTGCCGATTCTGAAGTACCTTGACGTCCTGGTCGGTTTCTCCGTGGTCATGATCCTCGGGACCACCCTCGTGGCGGCCGTCACCCAGTTGCTGCTGTCAAGCCTGTACGTCCGCGCCCGCACTCTGCGCGTCGGTCTCGAGCAACTGATCCGCCAGCTCGACCCGAAGCAGTTAGATGCGGCGAGTTCGCGCATGATCGCCCAACTGCTGATGCGCCACCCACTGCTGGCACGCCCCCGCAGCCCGGTGGCGGCTTTCTTCTTCAACGCGATCCCCAACCAATTCCGGAAGCTCTGGGGCTTGCGGCCTTTGCCCTGGGTCAGCCCCACCGACGTGGTTCAGCGCAGCGAGTTGGTCGTCCTGCTGATGGAATGGGCGGCCGGCAAGGGCCCCCTGGCGGAGGCGGCCCCGGCTCTGAAGGACCAGTTGCGCCTGGTGCTGGGGAACAACGGCATCGACAATCCTGCCGCCATGCTCCGGTCCGTTCGCCTCCAGGCTATCGAGAACGAGAAGAGCGACCCCACGCTTCCTGCTCACTTGTGGTGGACCCAGGCCTTGCTCAAGGAAGCCAAGAGTGACTTGCTCGGCAAGATCAACCAGAGCTTTGACAACGCCATAGCGCGCGTCTCCCAAGCCTTCCGCCTCAAGGCGAATCTCGTGGCCAGCCTGGTTTCCCTGGTGGTGGTCTTCTCCATCCAGCTTGACTCCCTGGCCCTGCTCAAACGCCTGTCGGTTGACGACCGGCTCCGCGATTCGCTGGTCAAGGAAGCCGAGATGATCACCGAGCGCATCGAGAAGGCCAAGGCCCCGGCCGAGGCCCGGGAGAAGGAGCAGGAGCGCGCCGCGCAGGAGGCCCAGAAGGCCCGCGCCGCTCGCGACGAGATCGATAAGACCCTCGCCCTGATGCGCGAACCGCGCCTGGCAATCATTCCGGAGGAAGCCACTCTGGGCTTCGACTGGGAAGATCTCCTCCACCCCCGTCCCGGCCTTCTGCTCTCCTGGGTCCTGCTTTCGCTCGGCACGCCCTTCTGGTTCAACCTGCTCAAGAACATGCTGAATCTCCGCTCGGCCCTGGCCCGCAAGGACGACACGGAGCGCTCCGAGCGTGAGAGGCGGAGCACTCCGCCGAAGACCGCTTGACGGCGCAGTTACAGAATCAGCATGCAGTCCCCGTAAGAGTAGAACCGGTAGCCGGCTTCTATCGCGTGGCGGTAGGCTTCGAGCACCAGCTCGCGTCCGGCGAAGGCGCACACCAGCACCAGCAGGCTGGAGCGCGGCAGGTGGAAGTTGGTCAGCATCGCCCCGGTGGCCTGGAAGCGGAAGCCGGGGTAGATGAAGAGCGAGGTTTCGCCACGGCATGGGGGGCAGGGGGACAGGCCGGCCTGTGCCGAAAACCCTGGGACAGGCCGGGGTGTCCACAAGGGACACCCAAGCCTGTCCCGGGTTTTCTGTCCCCCTGCTACGGTTTCGAGGGTGCGCACGCTCGTGGTCCCCACCGCCACCAGCCGCTGGGCGGCGCGCAACCGGCGGGCATTGTCCTCGTCCATCTCGAACACTTCCGCGTGCAGGTGGTGGTCCTCGACCGTCTCGGTGTGAATGGGCTGGAAAGTGCCAAGGCCCACGTGGAGCGTGACCCGCGCGATGTCCGCCCCGGCGGCGCGGCATTCCTCCAGAATCGCGGGCGTGAAGTGCAGGCCGGCGGTGGGCGCCGCCACCGAGCCAATGCGCTGCGCATAGACAGTTTGGTAGCGCTGCCGGTCCTCCACCTCGTCCGGACGCTTGATGTACGGCGGCAGGGGCATGTGCCCGATGCGCTCGAAGGACTCGTACAGGTCGCCCTGGCAGCGCAGGCGCAAGGTGCGCTCACCCAGTTCCCCGCGCGCCACCACCTCCGCTTCCAGTTCCTCGCCGAAGCGCACCCGCTCACCGAGGTGCATCTTGCGGCCCGGCCGCACCAGCGCCTGCCACAACGAAGGATCATCCGGATGCGGCCGCAACAGCAGCACCTCGACCTGCCCCTTCAGATGCAGCTTGCGCGCCGCATTCTTCTTGCCCACCCGCAGCGCCCGCACCCCGGCCCGATACCCGAACAGCCGCGACGGGAAGACCTTCGAGTCGTTCAGCACCAGGCAGTCGCCCGGGCGCAGGAATTGTGGCAGCTCGCGGAATGCGCGGTCCTCCCAGCGCTGCTGGGCGCGATCGAGCACCAGCATGCGCGAGGCGGCCCGGTCCCCGAGCGGCCGCTGTGCGATCCTTTCCCGCGGCAGGGGATAATCGAAGTCGGAGAGCTGCATGCGTAGCCGCAGCCGCGAAAAAGTCCGATCACAGCCTGACGACAGCGCCACGTGGCGTAGGCTTCAGCCTGCGGAGCCGTCCGCCTCGAGTTGTGAAGGGGCTTTTTCGCGGCTCCCTCAAAGGCAGCATAGCAGGCGCATTCTGGGCATAGAAACCTCCTGCGACGAGACTGCCGCGGCCGTGGTGGCGGATGGGGTGCGGGTGTTGTCTTCGATTGTCGCCTCGCAGCTCGACACGCACGGCCGCTACGGCGGCGTGGTGCCCGAGCTGGCTTCCCGTGAGCACCTGCGCGCCATCGTACCCGTGGTGCGGCTGGCTCTGGAGGAGGCCGGTACGGGCTTCGACGATCTCGCCGCCGTTGCCGTGACCGCCGGCCCCGGCCTGGTCGGCTCGCTGCTGGTGGGCATGACCTACGCTAAGGCCCTGTGTTTCGCCCGCCGGCTGCCGCTGATCGGCGTCAACCACATCGAGGGTCACATCCACGCGGTCATCGCCGAAGCCGCGCGAGAAGGCCGCGCGATCGAGTTCCCCGCCCTGGCCTTGGTGGTCAGCGGCGGCCATACTCACCTGTTCGAGGTCAGCGCGGGCTTCGCCTACCGACTGCTCGGCAAGACCCGCGACGACGCCGCCGGAGAGGCCTTCGACAAGGTGGCCAAGCTGCTGGGCTTCTCCTACCCCGGCGGGCCGGTGATCGACCGCCTCGCCCCGCACGGCGATCCGGAGGCGGTCCGCTTCACCCTGGCGCGCATGAAGGGCAACCCGCTGGACTTCAGCTTTTCGGGCCTGAAGACCGCCGTGCTGCGCTGGAGCGAGCGGCACGACCTGGCCGCGGAGATCGCCCGGCGGCGCGCCCTGCTGCGCGAGCAACCGCGCCCCAGCCTCGAGCAGTGGCTCGCGGTAACGCCGCAGCGCACGCTGGACCTGTTGGCGTCTTTCCAGCACACCGTGATTGAGGAGCTGCTGCGCCGCGCCGCCGCCTCAGCCGAGGAGATCGCAGCCCGCTCCGCCATCTTCTCCGGAGGCGTCGCCTCGAACGCCGGGCTGCGAAAAGCCGCGAGTGAAGCCAGCCTGCCGTGCCCGGTTTTCTTTCCCTCTCCAGCCCTGGCCACTGACAACGCCGCCATGATCGCCGCCGCCGCTTTCCCCAAGCTCGAGCGCGGCGAGCTGGCGGACCTCGCGCTGGCCGCCCAGGCCAACTTGACGCTGGCCTGAGCGCCGTTCTCTAATGGCGGCATGCGCCGCACCCTACTGCTGATGGTCCTGTGGACCACCTCCGCCTTTGCCGGCCTGGTCCGGATCGACGTGTCCGAACGCAGCGACGTGCTGGAGGGTAAGCCTTTCGGCAAGACCGGCGCCTACGAGCGCATCGCAGGACGAGCCTACTTCGCTGTGGACCCCAAGCTGCCCGTCAACAGCACGATCTGCGACATCAACCTGGCGCCGCGCAACGCCGCAGGCAAGGTCGAGTTCTTCGCCGACCTGTACGTGCTCAAGCCCCGCGATCCGAAGACCGGCAACGGCTCGATCCTCTTCGAGGTGTCCAATCGCGGCCTCAAGGGTATGCTGACCATGTTCAACCGCGCCACCGGCTCGCTCCACCCCGCGACGGCGGAACATTTCGGCGACGGCCTCTTGTTCGAGGAGGGCTTCACCCTGGTGTGGCTGGGCTGGGAGTTCGACGTGCCGCACAAGGAGAACCTGCTCCGCCTCGACGTTCCCGTGGTCAAGGGGCTTGCCGGGCTGGTCCGCTCGGAATTCACGCCCGAGCGCAGGGAGACCAGCTTCCCGCTGGCCGACCGGACGCTTCAGGCGGCCTACCCGGTGGCCAATCCCGCCGATCCCGCCAACGTCCTGGCGGTGCGCGATCGCGCCGAAGGCCCTCGCCGCACCATCCCCCGCGCCCAGTGGAGCTTCTCCGCCGACCGTACGCGGGTCGAGATGCCCTCCGGCTTCGAGCCGGGAAAGCTCTATGACGTGGTGTACACAGCCCAGGATCCAGCGCTGGTGGGATTGGGGCCCACGGCGGTGCGCGACCTCATCTCCTTCCTCAAGTACGGCGGCACGTCCGAGCAGGGTCACACCATGCTGGCCGATCAGAACCGCCACCTGAAGCGCGCCATCGGTTTTGGCACCTCCCAGAGCGGGCGCTTCCTGCGCACCTTCCTCTACTTCGGCTTCAACCAGGATGAGAAGGGCCGAAAGGTGTTCGACGGTCTCATCCCCCACGTGGCCGGGGCCAGCCGCGGCAGCTTCAATCACCGCTTCGCGCAGCCCTCCCGCGACGCCCACGCGCACCTCAACACGCTTTA
>VFZS01000076.1 GCA_016871095.1 Acidobacteriota bacterium | reverse complement strand
CACCACCCGGGAATCGGATTACATCCTTCTCCAGTTATGGCTGCACCCGCCGGAGGGCGGTGTGTGGAAGCCACCCACCCGGCCGCTGGTGGACAAGGCGGTGCGGTCGATTCTGGCACGGCAGTTGCCGGACGGGGGCTTCAACATCTACCCGGAAGGGCCCGCGGACGTCAGCGCCACGGTGAAGGCGTACTTCGCGCTCAAGCTGGCGGGCCTGGCGGTGGACGACCCGCGGCTACAGCGGGCGCGGGAGCGGATCCTGGAGTTGGGCGGGATCCAGGCGGCCAACAGCTACGTCAAGATCAACCTGAGCCTGTTCGATCTGTATCCGCGGGCGCATTGCCCGACGGTGCCGCCGGAGATGGTGCTGCGGCCGGGCAATTTCCTGTACCAGATGTCATCGTGGACGCGAGCCATCCTGGCGCCGCTGTCCATCGTGCACGCAGCCAACCCGCGGCGGCCGGCGCCGGCCGGGTTCACCTTAGAGGAGCTGTTCCGTCCCGGCGGGACGCTGGAATACCGGAGCGACGAGCGGTTTTTCACTTGGCGGAATCTCTTCTTGCGCGCCGACCGGCTGCTGAAGTGGTGGGAGCGGCATGGATCGACGCGGTTGCGGGAGCGGGCCATCAGCAAGGCGGAGCGCTGGATGCTGGAGCGCACCCGGCACTCGGACGGTCTGGGCGGCATCTATCCGCCCATGATGTACCTCATCATGGCGCTGGACGTGCTGGGTTACCCCCCGGAGCACCCCGAGCGGGTCGAGGCGCAGCGGCAATTCGACCGGCTGATGGTGGACGACGGGGAGCGCTTCTTCTTCCAGCCCTGTTTCTCGCCGGTCTGGGACACGGCCATTGCGGCGTTCGCGCTGGGTGAGTCGAAGGCGGCTCCCGAGGAGGCGCTGGAGAAGGCGGCGGACTGGCTGGTGACCAAGGAAGTGCGGCGCCGAGGGGACTGGTCGGTGAAGCGGCCGCGCACGGAGCCTTCGGGTTGGTATTTCGAGTTCGCCAACGAGTTCTACCCGGACATCGACGACACGGCCATGGTGCTGCTGGGGCTGATGCATGCACGGAGCGGCAACGAAGCCGCCCAGCAGGCCGCTGAGCGGCGCGCGGTGCGGTGGTTGCTGGACATGCAGTCGAGCGACGGGGGCTGGGCGGCCTTCGACGTGGATAACAACTGGGCGCCGCTGAGCTACATGCCGTTCGCCGACCACAACGCCATGCTGGACCCGACCTGCCCCGACATCACGGGAAGGGTGCTGGAAGCGTTGTGCGAAATGGGTGTGGACCGGGGCGGCGAGGCGCTGCGGCGTGCGGTCCGTTACCTGCGGCGGAACCAGGGGGCGGACGGAAGCTGGTACGGGCGCTGGGGTGTGGCTTACATCTACGGGACGTTCCTGGCGCTGCGCGGTCTCCGGGCCGCGGGTGAGGACCCTGGCGAGGCACATGTCCAGCGGGCGGCGGAATGGCTGCGGTCTATTCAGAACCCGGACGGGGGGTGGGGCGAGAGTTGCGCCAGCTACGATGAGGGGCGGTACGCGGGGGCGCAGAGCACGGCATCGCAGACCGCCTGGGCGTTGCTGGGATTGCTGGCGAGCGGCGATGCCGGCAGCCTGAGCGTGCAGAGCGGCATCGAGTACCTGCTGGAGCGGCAGACCGCGGCAGGCGGCTGGGAGGAAGGCCTGGCCACGGGCACGGGATTTCCCGGGGTGTTCTACCTGACCTACCACCTGTACCGGCATTCATTCCCGCTGCTGGCTCTGGCGTGCTACCTACAGGCCAAGGGGGACGGCGCGTGAGATTCCCGCTGCCGATGATGGCCGCGCTGGCGGGTTACATCCTGAGGAACAAGCTGCGGCCGCCGCGGGAGTGGCAGCGGGACCTGAGCGATTCCAGGGGGAATCCTTTTTGGAACCCGCGCGGCGAGGGCAACGGGCACGCGCCGCACCCGCTCATAGGGAAGCGCTTCCCGCTGGTGCTGATGCTGGAGCCTTTGCACGCCTGCAACCTGACCTGCGCGAGCTGCGGTCGCATCCGGGAATACCAGGGGACCATCACGGCGAAGCTGACGGGGGAGCAGTGCCTGCGGGCGGTGGAGGAGTGCGGCGCCCCGGTGGTGTCCATCTGCGGCGGCGAGCCGCTGCTGGATCCGGATCTGCCGCGGGTGGTGGAAGGAACCCTGGCGCGCGGGCGGTACATTTACCTGTGCACCAACGGGACGCTGCTGCGCAAGCACCTGGCCGACTACCGGCCGCACCGGCGGCTGTTCCTCAACGTCCACCTGGACGGGTTGGAGCAGACCCACGACCGGGAGGTGGGGCGCAGCGGCGTGTTTCGCGAAGCCCTGGAGGCCATGCGCGCGGCCAAGGCTGCGGGATTCCGGGTCAGCACCAACACCACGGTGTACCGGGAGACGGACATGCGGGAGGTGGAAGCGCTGTTCGAGTACCTGGAGCCGCTGCGGCTGGACGGGCACATGCTGTCGCCGGGCTACGGCTACTCCGCGGTCAACGAGCAGGAGTTGTTCCTTACGCGGGAGGACATCACCGAGAAGTTCCGGGAAGCCGAGCGGCTGGCGGCGCGCTTCAAGCTGAGCGCCACGCCGGCGTACCTGGAGTTTCTCAGGGGTGAGCGGGAGCTGCCGTGCACCGCCTGGGGCAACCCCACGTACAACGTGCGGGGATGGCGGTCGCCCTGCTACCTGATCGCGGAGGCGCACTACGCCAGCTTCGTGGAGCTGATGACGCGAACGCCTTGGACGAGTTACGGAGCAGGCCGCGACCCACGCTGTGAGCACTGCATGGTGCATTGCGGCTACGAGCCATCGGCGGCGCTGGGGGTCAGCGCCCGGCGCGGCGACGCCTGGAAGCTGCTGCGCTGGGCCATACGGTGACGGCGGTGAAACCCACGCTGGTGACTGGCGCGAGCGGCTTCGTGGGCTGGCACGTGGCCCGCAAGCTGCTCGAGCGTGGGGTGAGCGTGCGGGCCCTGGTGCGGCCTTCCAGCCGGGTGCGGGAACTGGACGTGGAAACGTTCGTGGGGGATCTGCGGGACGCCGAGTCGCTGCGACGGGCGGCGGCCGGCTGCGCGGTGATCTACCACGTGGCGGCGGACTATCGTTTGTGGGCCCGCGATCCGCGGGAGCTTTACCAGTCGAATGTGGACGGGACGCGCAATCTGCTGGAGGCGGCGCGCGCGGCGGGCGTCGAGCGGGTGGTCTACACCAGCACCGTGGGCTGCATCGGCATCCCCAAGGGCGGCGTGGGCGACGAGCAGACGCCGGTGGCGCTGGCGGGCATGGTGGGAGCCTACAAGCGGTCGAAGTTTCTGGCCGAGCAAGTGGCGCTGGAGTATGCGCGACGCGGGCTGCCGGTGGTGGTGGTCAATCCGACGGCCCCGGTGGGGGATCACGATTTCAAGCCCACGCCGACGGGGAGGATCATCCTGGACTTCGCGCGCGGAGCCATGCCGGCCTACATCGACACGGGGCTGAACTTGGTGGACGTGGCGGATGTGGCGGAGGGCCACAGGCTGGCGTGCGAGCGGGGCCGCGTGGGGGAGCGCTACATCCTGGGAGCGGAGAACCTGACGTTGCGGGAGGCCTTTGAGAAGCTGGAACGCGTGAGCGGGGTGAAGGCGCCCGGGCGGCGGATCCCGTACTGGGCGGCCCTGGCTGCCGGAGCGGTGACAACGGCCTGGGCGCGGCTGGCTGGCGGCGAGCCCAAGGCGCCGCTGGATGCGGTGCGCATGGCGCGCAAGAGAATGTTTGTGACCAGCGAGAAAGCGGAGCGTGAGCTGGGGTATGCGCCGCGGCCGGTGGAGGGGGCGCTGCGCCGGGCCGTGGGTTGGTTCCGGGAGCAGGGATACTGCTGAGGCGTCATGGTGCTGCTGGTGGCCGCGGAGGGACGTGAGCTGGCGGGCGTGCTGCGGCATTGTGTGTGCCGGGAGCGCTTGCGGTGGGGTCTGGCGGCGGCGTGGCGTGCTGTGCTGAACGGGCAGACGGTGCTGCTGGCGGCGGATGGGCCTGGAAGGATCCTGGCGGCCGGAGTCGTGAGAACGGCCTGTCAGCGGGGGCGTGTGGAGGCCGCGGTCAGCATCGGCTGGTGCGGGGCGCTCGACGCAGAGCTGTTGCCCGGTGAGATCCTGGTGGCTGCGCGCGTGGAAACCGAGGATGGCACAGAGTTCTACGCCGGGACGGCGCCGCGCACCGAACGGCCCTTCCGCGCCGGCGTGTTGGTGACGGTGGACCGGGTGGTGAGCACGGCGCAAGAGAAGGCCGGGCTGCGGGAGCGTGGCGCCGCGGCGGTGGACATGGAAGCGGCGGGAGTGGCGGCGGAGGCAGCGCGGCTGGGGCTGGGCTTCTCCTGCGTGCGGGTGGTGCTGGACGCGGCGGGTGAGAACCTGGGACTGGACTTGAACGCGGCGCGGGGGGAGAATGGGCGTTTCAGCCGGCGCAAGATCCTGGCCGGGGCGCTGAAGCGGCCCTGGCGGGGAGTGCCGGAACTGGCAAGGTGGGCCTGGCGGGTGCGGGTGACGGCCCGACTGCTGGGCGATTTCCTGGCGGAGTGTCAACTTGCTGATTGATGTTCCAGAGCGGATGCGCGCGGCGGTCTACGTCGGCGATGGCCGACTGTCGGTGGAGAACCTGCCTGTGCCGGCGATCGGGCCGGGCGAGCTGCTGGTGCGCGTCGAGGCGTGCGGGATCTGCCATACGGATCTGAAGAAGATTGAGCAGGATCTGCTGCCGCCGCCGCGGATCTACGGACACGAGACCGCGGGCGAGGTGGCGGCCGTGGGACCGGGCATCGAGGGATTCCGGCCGGGCGACCGAATCGCAGTGTTCCACCACGTGCCCTGCCAGGACTGCTTCTATTGCCGGCGGAAGCTGTACGCGCAGTGCGCGCTGTACAAGCGGGTGGGGGTGACCGCGGGCTACGAGCCGGCCGGCGGGGGCTTCGCCGAATACGTCCGGGTGATGGACTGGATCGTGCCGCGGGGCGTGGAGAGGATTCCGGAGGGTGTGAGCTTCGAGCGGGCCTGCCTGGTGGAACCCGTGAACACATGTCTGAAGGCGGTGAACGCGGTGGATCCGCAGCCCTGCCAGTTGGCGCTGATCCTGGGACAGGGACCCATCGGGCTGTTGTTCACCATGCTGGCGCGGCGCAGGGAGGTGCGGGTGGTAACCACGGACCCGATTGAGCGGCGGCGCAAGCTGTCCTTGCGCCTGGGCGCGGAGCGCTCCTGGGACCCGCGGGAGGGGGAGCTGCGTCCAAGGGTAGCGGCATTGAGCGCCGGGCGCGGGGCGGACGTGGTGATCGTGGCGGCGTCGTTCCCCGGGGCGGTCGTGGAGGCGGTGCGGTGCTCGCGGCCGGGGAGCCGGATCCTCTTGTTCTCCCAAACGTCCCAGCAGGAAAAGGTAGAATTGTCAGGAGCGGACATTTGCGTAGGGGAGCGTACGATACTGGGGTGCTACAGCGCCTCGATCGACCTCCAGAAGGAATCTGGTAGGCTGGTATTTGACGGATCGTTACCTGTGGAAGAGCTGGTTTCCCACCGCTTGCCGTTGGAGGAGATCGGGCAAGGCATCGATCTGGCGTTGCACCCGGACGATAGATCGCTGAAAATAGTGGTTCTACCCCAAAGGTGGTCACAGTGAAGACAGAGATGCTGGCCGCCGTGCTCTATGGGAAGGAGCAGTTGCGCATCGAGCCGGTGGCCGTGCCGGAGTTGGGCGCGCCGGATGTGCTGGTGCGAGTGAAGGCGGCGCTGACGTGCGGAACGGACGTCAAGGTGTTCCGCCGGGGCTACCATGCGCGCATGATCGTTCCGCCTGCGGTGTTCGGTCATGAGTGGGCTGGGGACATCGTGGCCGTGGGCGCCTGCGTGGAAGGGTTTCGCCCTGGGCAGCGGGTGATGGCGGCCAACTCAGCGCCCTGCTGGAAGTGCTACTACTGTCGGCGGGGCCAGGAGAACCTCTGCGAGGACCTGTTGTTTAACAACGGGGCGTACGCGGAGTATATCCGTATTCCGGGGCGGATCGTTGCGCGAAACATGTACGAGCTGCCGCCGCAGGTCGCCTACCAGGACGCGGCTCTGGCGGAGCCGCTGGCCTGCGTGCTGCGGGGCCTGGAAGAAACCGGGATGCAGCCGGGCGACGACGTGGCGGTGGTGGGATTGGGCCCCATCGGCCTGATGTTCGTGCGGCTGGCCAAGACCTGGGGCGGACGGGTGATCGCGCTGGGCCGGCGGCGGACCCAGTTGGAGCGGGCCGCGGCGCTGGGGGCGGACCAGTTGATCCTGACGCCCGAGGTGGCGGATCCGGTCGAGGCGGTGCGGGATCTGACCGCGGGACGCGGGGCGGACGTGGCCATCGAGGCGGTGGGTACGCCGCAGACCTGGGAGCTGTCGGCGCGCCTGGTGCGGCGCGGGGGCACGGTGAACTTTTTCGGCGGGTGCCCCAGCGACACGCGGGTGTCGCTGGAGACCTCCCTGTTGCACTATTCCGAGATCACCTGCCAGGCGAGTTTCCACCACACCCCAGCGCACATTCGCAAGGCGCTGGATCTGATCGCGGAAGGAGTGGTGACGGCGGAGGATTTCGTCAACCGCGAGGAGCCGCTGGCCAACCTGATGAGCGTGTTGCGGCATCTGATGAGCCACAACGGGCACCTCAAGACCGCCATCATTCCTTAGCCACCCACCCCCAGTGTTGCTGGAGCCCAAGGACTTCGTTCGGAGCGAGGAGGCCCTGGCGCGCCGCTACACCCGCGAAGAGGCCCAGTCCTACACCCGCGCGCTGACGCGCGCTCACTACGAGAACTTCCACGTGGCCACGCTGCTGCTGCCGCGGCGGCTGCGCCAGGAGTTCTACAACGTCTACGCCTTCTGCCGCTGGGCCGACGATCTGGGGGATGAAATCGGAGATCCGGCCGAGAGCCTGCGGCTGCTGGCCTGGTGGCGCGGGGAACTGGAGGCCATGTACGCGGGGACGGTGCGGCATCCGGTGTTCATGGCCTTGCGCGGGACCGTCGAGCGCCACGAGCTGCCGGCGGAGCCGTTCGCCGACCTGATCCGGGCCTTCGAGCAGGACCAGCAGGTGACACGCTACCGGGACTGGGAGGAGGTGTACGGCTACTGCCGCTATTCGGCCAACCCGGTGGGGCGACTGGTGCTGTATCTGTGCGGCTACCGGGATGAGGAGCGGCAACAACTGTCGGATGCAACCTGCACGGCGCTGCAACTGGCGAACTTCTGGCAGGATGTCGCGGCGGATTTGGAGAGAGGCCGCATCTACCTGCCGCTGGACCTTCTGGAGCGGCACGGCTGCGCACTCGAGGACGTGCTGGCGCGGCGGGCCACGCCGGCGTTTCGCGCCGCCCTGCGGGAGTCCGTCGAGGTTGCGCGGCAGTGGTTCGAGCGGGGGCTGCCGCTGGCGCGGATGGTGGACCGGCGGCTGGCGGTGGATATCGAGTTGTTCAGCCGCGGGGGCCTGCGCATCCTGGCTAAGATCGCGGAACAGGACTACGACGTGCTCAGCGGGCGTCCAGTGATTGGGCGGCTTGAGCGGGCGCGGCTGTTGCTGGGGACGCTGCTGCGGGCGATGACGGCATGAGCACCAGCCTGGAGGAATCCTACGCACACTGCGTGCAGGTGGCGCGGCGGCGGGCGCGCAACTTCTACTACGCCTTCGTGCTGCTGGACCGGGCGCGGCGCCAGTCCATGTGCGCGCTGTACGCCTTCATGCGGCGGTGCGACGACCTGAGCGACGAGCCGGGCGCGGTCGCGTCCGCCATCGAGCGCTGGCGCGGCGAACTTGTGGAGGCTCTGGCGGGGCGCTACAGCGGGCACCCGGTGTGGCCGGCGTTTCACGACACGGTGCGACGCTATCAGATACCTCACGGATATTTCTTCGAGATGATCGAGGGCGTGGCCTCCGACCTGGAGCCGCGGCGGGTGAAGACCTTCGAGGAGCTGTACCGCTACTGCTACCAGGTGGCGTCGGTGGTGGGGCTGGCGGTGATTCACGTGCTGGGATTCCGCTCCGAGGAGGCGCTACCGCTGGCAGAGAAGTGCGGGGTGGCGTTCCAGTTGACCAACATCCTGCGGGACCTCAGAGAGGACGCCGAGCGGGGGCGGGTGTACGTGCCCGAGGAGGATCTACGGCGTTTCGGGGTGACGCCGTGGGAGCGGACGCCGGCGTTTCTGGGGCTGGTGAAGTTCGAGGCGACGCGGGCACGGGCCTACTACGCCGAGTCGCGGCCATTGCTTGACATGGTGGAACCCTCGGGGAGAGGCTCACTATGGGCGCTGATTGAAATCTACCGGAGGCTGCTGGAGCGGGTCGAGCGCGCAGGCTTTGAAGTGCTCGCCCGCCGCATCCGCCTGCCGCTGTGGGAGAAGTGCTGGGTGGTGGCGCGGGGGCGGATTGCCTGAGGGGAAAGGCAAGAGGCAACGGAAGCTTGCGCAAAGCGCGCAGAGAGCCCGCCAAGGACGCGGAGGGGAGAAGGCAAGAGGCAAAAGGGTGCGGCTGCACCAGCGGTGCGCCTATGCGGCGCAGCAGCGGGACGGCGCTGGCAAAAGGCAAGAGGAACCCTCAGGGGATCAAGGACGGGATAGGAGCAGGACGTGGGCGGAAGAGGCTGGCAGGGGGCGATGGGAGGTCAGGGAGGTGATCTGAAGCTCGGCCTGAAGGGAAGCGGGGAGAAGGAAGTCGCGGCGGGGGCTGGCGGCGATCAGGCCGGACAGCTCGGTGAGAGAGCGGACCACGATGACCGTGGCGACAGGTTCGTCGGAATTGAGGTTCCATTCGCGGAGGCGCCGGTGAAAAAGGGGACGCCAGCGGTCGAGATCAACGAATTGGGAAGCCGAAACGTTGATGCCAAGGTGGCGGAAGTCGAGGCCGTAAGCGGGAGTGCGGTCGGATGGGTCGATGAAGCAGTAGCGGACCCGCGGGAGGGGCAGCACCGCGGAGTAGAAGGCGTCGTCAGGCGAGACGACGACCAACTCGTTGGGGCGCTGCATGCGGGCGTAGGCATTAAGCGCCGTAGCGGAGGGCACCGTGATTCCGGTCTGGAAGTCAAGACCCCAGGATTGGTTGGGTAAGGCGGCTTTGGCCAAGAAAACCAGGCCGAGCGCGGCGGCGGCGAAAGGGGCGCGGCGGCCCGAGAACAGGGGGCTGTAGGCCACGGCCAGCAGGGCCAGGGCGGGGATGAGCAGCGATACATAGGAGGCGTTACGGTACTGGAATACCAGCAGGGCCACAGCGACCACCGCAATCCAGCAGAGAAGCAGGCGGGGCAGGGGCGATGCGGCCGAGCGCCAGACGGCAATGGCGGCGGGCAGAGCGGCGAGTGCGAGCAGGCTGAGCAGCGGATCGGTCAGCATGAGGCGGCGCAGGTAGAAGCCGTGGTGGCTCTCCGGGGAACTCTGATAGGGTGAGTCCAGGCCGAAGATGAAAATCTCGCCGTGGATGTACTCTGCCCAGAACCAGCGGGGATGGACGGCCGACTGGTAGAGGTGCCAGGGCGCGGCGAGGGCGGCAGTGAGCAGCCCCGCCTGAGCGAGGCGGCGCAGTGAGGGGCGCTCGCGACCGCCAAGGAGGGTGAAAAGCAGCAGAACGAGCGACGGCAGCAGGCCCGCCACGCCTTTGGTCAGGATGGCGGCGGCGGAGGCGGCGGCGAAAACCCATAGGCTGGAGCGATGGGTCAGGCGGGGGTCGCGGTAAAGAACGTACACGGCAACCACGAGGCACAGGGCCAGCAGGGCATCGGTGAAACAGAGGCGCGAAATGCGGTGCCAGGTGGAGCTTGAAACCAGGAGCAAGGCGGCGGCCGCGGCCGCAGGCAGGGAGGTGAAGCTACGCAGCCAGGCGAATAGCAGCGCCGCCACCAGCGCTCCGGCAAGCAGGGAGGGCAGGCGGAGCGAAAGCGGAGAGACCCCGAGGAGGCGGACCGAAAGGCCGGTGAGCCAGAACAACATAGGCGGCTTGTAGAGGGCGTGGCGGCCCATGAAGCTGGGCGTCATCCAATCGCCGGTTTGGGCCATGCGAATGGCCGAGTGCGCGTAAACGGCCTCGTCCTGTGCGCGAATGCCGACGAAGGGGTCAACCAGGCGGCTGGCGATGCCGGCCTGATGGATCTGGTAGCCCAGAGCCAGCAGGGCGAGAGCGAAGACGACTGCGGTCCAGCGCACGGTGAAGGAGACAGGATACTACGAGCCGGGAGAAAGGCAAAAGGCAGAGGAGGGCTTCAGGGAAGCCGGCGCAGAGCATCCGGAGGCAACAGGCAAAGAGAGGCCGGCTGGGAAGCCGGCCGCGGGCCTGGAGGCCCGCCCTACCGGGTTACTGAAGAGGCTCGGCGTGGATGATTTCGGTGGTGCGGGGGAGAGGAAGGGGGATCAAGACGCCCTCGGACAGCAGTTGCGCGCCGGTCATGGTGAGGGTGGAGGGGAAACCCTCGAAGCGGACGAGGTAGTTGCCGCGGGCACGCAGCCCGCGAAGGCGGAGGGTATAGCTGTTGTCGTCGCTATCGTGGCGGGTAACAAAGGCGACGGCGGTGTCCGAGGCGGCGTCATAGCTTTGGATGGCCTCGATGCGGTCCTCGTCGGGCCAGGCGGAAAGATGGAAGACCTTGCCGTTGCGGATGCGAGAGCGCAAGCTCTGGTACAACTGGACCTCGGAAGCGGCCAGGGCCAGGTCGTCGGGTTGCATCTCGGTGAGGCGGTTCATGAAGAGCCAGGGGCCGCCGAACATGTAGCTGCGAGTGGTGTAAGTGTCCAGGCGTTGCTCGGGCATGTAGCGGTCGGTGTAACGGGGGGAGAAGGGGTAGGTGGCGCCAAAGACGCCGCGCCGCGCGCCGAGGGCGCCGGAGGCGTCGTTGGTGATGGAGGTGACGTAGAAGCGGACCATGTTGAAGGTCATCATGTTGCCGCCGTTTTCGCAGTTCTCCCAGTGAACCTGGGGACGGCGGCGCTGGATCTCGGCGATGACGGCGTTCAAGCCATGGACGGCGTTGGAGTAGTTGCTGTCGAGGGGATCGTGGGTGTGGGTGGTCTTGGTGCACTCCTTGACCATGTTTTCGCCGTCCTGGAGGATCCAGTCCACTCCGTAGTCGTCGATGATGCGGACGGCCTGCTCGATGACCCACTCCTTGACCGGCTGATGCGAGAGGCATAGGGAGACAGCGCCGTGGTAGAAGTACTGCTCGGAGGAAGTCCAGTCGGGGTTGTCCCGGAGAACGGGGGAATCGGGGACGGCCTCGGCGATGGTGAAGTGGAGGCCGAACTTCATGCCCAGGGAATGTACATAGTCGGAGAGGGCGCGGAGGCCGGAGGGGAACTTCTTGGGGTCGGCGTACCAGTCGCCCATGCTGCGCGCCCAGCCGAGATCCACGATGAAAAGCTCGATGCCGAGGCGGGCGGCCAGCTCGGCTTCACGGCGGAGGGTGTCCTCATGCAGGTTGGTCAGGTAGCCCCAGGAATCCCAGCCCACGTAGGGGAACCGGTCCGGGTCGGGGGCGGGCTTGGCCAGGACGGCTTCGACGAAGGACTGGGTGCGGTATCCGGCCTCGTCCCAGTCGCCACGGAACAGACCCAGGAAGGCTGGCGGAACCTGGAACTCCTGGCCAGGCTGCAAGGGATGGTTGAGGTTCTGGACCTGCGCGGAGAACCTCACGTAGTCCATGGGGCTGACCTGGCTGACCGAGGCGGCGGCCCGGCCGTCGAACTCCCAGCCGGCAAAGAGGCCGCGGCGGCTCTCGTCGCGGACGGCCAGCCATCCGCAGTGGCGGCCGCGGGCGCCCGAGAGCACCTGAAAGGCGGGGCCGTCGGGCTTGAGGGTGGTCTGCTGGGGCTGGAACTCGCCGGCGGAATACAGGATGTTCCACTGCGTAACACGGAAGGCCAGAAATGTTTCCCCTGCTCCGTCCAGGTTCAAGGGCAGCATGTCCGCCAGGCGGACCCGAGCGGGGCGGGACTGTAGGTTGCGGACCCGCAGGCTGGTGCGTAGGACGGGCTGATCGGCGTAGAGTTCCAGGTCCAGGCGGAACAGGGCGGTCGCGTGCGAGTCTTCGAGAAGGATGGTCTGGCGCTGCCCGCCGGGAATGGCGGCGACGGAGTGGTCCACCAGACGGAACAGAGTCTGGGCGCCATAGAAGCGGTCGTCGAGGCGCAGGCGAATGGGGGAGGTGGGGACTCCCATGGGAGCGAGCCAGGCGTCGCCGTTGCGAAGGTCACGCAGGCTCTGAAACTCGAAGGTGCTCAAGGGAGTGAGCTGGAAGACGGCCTGGATGCGGCCATTGGAGAGAGTCCAGCGGGACTGCTCGGGGTCGAAGTGGAACTGGGCCAGCAGCGGCGCGGTGCAAGCGACCGTGGCGAGCAGGAGCTTCATCTGAGTATAAAAACCCTCCACTCAACATATCGACGCTGTAGAAGTACAACAAGTTGCTGGAAATGCGGGATAATTCTGCCCGGCACAGAGACGGCGAGAGCGCCTACCTGGGGGAGAAACGCTTGACGAAATTGGTGTCGAAGCGGCCGGCCAGGAAGTCGGGGTCTGCGAGGATGCGCTGGTGGAGCGGAATGGAGGTGTGGATGCCCTCGACGACGAACATGTCCAGGGCGCGGCGCATGCGCGCGATGGCCTCCTGGCGGTCGTGGCCGTAGGTGATCAGCTTGGCGACCAGGGAGTCGTAGTAGGGAGGGATGACGCAGTCGGTGTAGGCGGCCGTATCAACGCGGACGCCAATGCCCCCGGGAAGGTTAAGAGCGGTGATGC